>JBIKME010000041.1:0-7711 GCA_044359415.1 Rickettsiales bacterium
ACCTGTATTAAACTATCACATTCCACTTCTATTTTAGTAAGTAGCGGAGCTTGCTTGCGAGCGCTGGTTAGAGCGTTAGTAATGCTACCGCATATAGAAATATGATTATCCTTTATTAGAATTCCGTCATCTAAGCAGAAGCGGTGATTTATACCTCCTCCTGTAGTAACTGCGTATTTTTGAATTGAACGAAGGCCAGGTATGGTTTTTCTGGTATCTAATATCTTTGCTTTAGTACCTTTTGTTTTTGCAACAAATCGGGCGGTATTTGTGGCAACGCCGCTTAATTGCCTTAATAGATTTAAGGCTACTCTTTCTGCCGCCATGATAGCCAGAGCGTTGCCGCTTCCTGATAAAACAATGTCGGATTTTTTTACTAAATTACCATCGTTAAAGGAGGTTTTTAATGTTATATCAGGTGATACCATATCAAAGACTCTGACCGCAATATCTAACCCGCATAAGATGATATCCTCTCTTGGGCTTATAGTAAAGTTGGCTGTTTTTTCTTCTGGAATGGTCAATTGTGATGTTATATCACCTCTTCCTATATCCTCATCTAAGGATAAACTTATTATTCTGTCTATTTCTGCAAGTAATGGTTTCATTTTATAGGATATAATTTATTAATATCGTGAGTATTTCATACAATTAAATATAAAACTATGCAAGAGTTGTAGTTTGTACTAGTGTTATTTTTAATATAAAGAGAGGTGTTATATGGTTCTGAAGTGGCTGGATGTAACGAATATTGCAATTGAGTTGGAAGATTTATATCCCGATAAGGATAATGTTAATTTGCGTTATACGGATTTAAAGAACTGGGTTTGTCAGTTGGACGGGTTTGATGATAACCCTGATGGTTGTAATGAAAAAATTCTTGAAGCAATTCAAATGGCTTGGATTGAAGAAAGAAGTTAAAATATAAATATTATAAAGATATTATAAAGATTATTGTGTTGCTAAATATTATAATCTAATATTTAAAATATAATTTTTATATTTTACCTGGAGTTAAGATTTGTGGGAAATATGGCTTTAAGAATGGATAATAAAAACCGCGTTGCAGCGAATAAAAATTCTAACAATATCGAATATTTATTTACAAGTGAATCTGTGTCTGAAGGACATCCTGATAAGGTTTGTGACCAGATATCTGATGCAATTGTTGATGAGTATATAGGTTTATATGACCAGTCGCGTGTAGCCGTAGAGACGTTAGTAACTACAAACAGAATTATTATAGCTGGTGAGGTTAGGTGCCCGGCAGAGGTATCAAAATCCAGATTAGAAGAAATTGCCCGTAATGTTGTAAAAGATATAGGTTATGAACAAAAAGGGTTTCATTGGAAATATGCGGATGTAGAGGTTTTGGTTCATGGACAGTCGGTTGATATTGCAGCCGGAGTTGATTCGGCAGACAATAAAGATGAAGGGGCGGGCGATCAAGGGCTAATGTTTGGTTACGCATGTGATGAAACAGATGTATTTATGCCGGCTCCTATTTATTATTCACATAAAATTTTAAAAGCTTTAGCCGACGCTAGGCATTCAGGAGAAGTTGTAGGATTAGGCCCGGATTCTAAAAGTCAGGTTACATATGTATACGAAGGTGGGGCTCCAACTCGTATTGATTCAGTTTTAGTATCTACTCAGCATGCGGAAAATATCTCCCAGGAAGAGGTTCGTCAGATTGTTAAAAAATATGTATCAAGCTCTTTACCTCAAGGATTTTTTACAGAAAAAACACGTCTTCTTACCAACCCTACCGGTAAATTTGTTATCGGCGGACCAGATGGTGATACGGGTTTAACGGGCCGTAAAATAATTGTTGATACATATGGTGGCGCCGCTCCTCATGGTGGAGGTGCTTTTTCTGGTAAAGATCCTACAAAAGTGGATAGATCAGCCGCATATGTAGCCCGATATCTGGCAAAAAATGTGGTAGCGGCTGGTCTTGCTAATCAATGCGATATTCAAATAGCTTATGCTATAGGCATATCCGATCCTGTATCTTTTTATGTCAACACTTTCGGTAGTAAAAATGTTGACATCAAGAAGCTTGAAAACAGATTAAAAGAATTGGTTTCCTTAACTCCAAGAGGTATCAGAGAGCATTTAGGATTAAATAAACCTATTTACAGAAAAACAGCAACTTACGGTCATTTTGGCCGTGAAGCCGGTGCAGACGGTAGTTTTCCTTGGGAAAAAATAGATTTGGTTAATGAATTGAAAGATTTAATATAATGGTTAGAAAGCCTCTCATGGGTAATGAGCATATGCGCTCATTCGGTAGAGTCCAGGGTCGCAAGTTAGGAAAAGAACAGCTTTGGTATGTTGAAAATATATTACCGGAAATTTCTGTATGTAAAGAAGATGCTGTTAACTTGAGCGGTTTGTTTGAGAGTAAATATAATAAATTTGCTATTGAAATAGGCTTTGGTAAAGGTGAGCATCTGGCTGCTTACGCAAAAGTAAATCCGGATACTGCATTTATAGGATGTGAGCCATTTATTAATGGTGTTGCAAGTTTATTAAAATTTGTACATCAGGATAAAATTCCTAATATAAAAATATTACATGGTGATGCGAGGGTTTTTTTACGCGAGTTGCCGGATAATATTATTGAAGAGATAATCATATTATTTCCGGATCCTTGGCCTAAGGTTCGTCATCATAAAAAGCGTATTATAAACAATGAAATGTTACAACAAATATGCAGAGTTCTTAAAAAAAATGGTATCATTGAGATTGCAACCGATCATGTAGAATATGGAAACTGGATATTGGAGCATTTAGAGCTTTGTAAGTTATTAAATAAATTAAGAGTCAGTAATACGCCGCCAGAGGGGTGGATAAAAACAAAATATCAAGAAAAAGCAGAGAAGCAGCTAAGAGGGGCGATGTTTTTTAAATATTCCACTAAGTGAGTATTTAAAATATTGAAAGATTTTTTCTGTATGAAAATGATGTGTTGGACATAGTGGTGTAGGCATAATATTTGTATGACAGTTAATAAAAAAAATATTGATGATCATTTTTTTGAAAAAAAATGCAACTGGAGCGGATGTTTTATATCCGGGGATTATCCGGCACCTAAGTTGCGCGATGATAGAAATGATCGCTACTATTTTTGTTTGGAGCATGTCAGAATATATAATAAAACTTGGGATTTTTTTGCCGGAATGAGTAAAGAAGAGATTGAACATTTTCAGGCAGATAGTTTAACTGGACATAGAAAAACATTTAGACGAGTTGTAAATCAAAGGGTATACTCAGAATCTGAGATAAAAGAGGAAATATTTAGAGAGTTTGATTTTAAACAATATACAGAAATATCGCAAATATCTGCTGATGAAGTTAAATATATAAAAATGTTAGGCTTAAAGAAACCTTTTACGATGTCAGATGTAAAAGATAATTATAAACAATTAGCTAAAAAATACCACCCTGATGTTGTCTGTGGCGGAAATGACGAAAAATTTAAAGCATTAAATGAAGCATATCAATATTTTAAAAATAGTGGAATAAAGTAATGAGTAATAATAACTATCTTGATGAGCCTGATATTAAATTATCTGTAAAAGAGCTGTTTGGTCTTAATGTTGATATGAAAGTACCGGCCTTTTCTTTAAAGACTGATTATGTGCCCGATATTGATAAAACATATTGTTTTGACGAAGATACAACCTTAAGTATTTTAGCTGGTTTTATTCATAATAGAAGAGTGATGGTGCAGGGGTTTCATGGTACAGGAAAATCGAGTCATATCGAACAAATAGCTGCCAGATTAAACTGGCCTTGCATGAGAATGAATTTAGATGGTAATATTAGTCGTATAGACTTAATCGGGCGTGATATAATCGTTATTAAAGACGGAAAACAAATTACATCTTTTCATGATGGAATTATACCATGGAGTTTAAAGCGGCCTATAGCCCTTGTTCTTGATGAATATGACGCGGCAAGACCTGATGTTATGTTTGTTTTGCAAAGACTTTTAGAATCTGAAGGTAAATTTACTCTTATAGATAAGAATGAAGTTATTAACCCGCACCCGTTTTTTAGAATTTTTGCGACTGCAAATACCATTGGTCTAGGAGATGTTACCGGCTTGTATCATGGAGTGCAATCAATTAATCAGGGGCAGATGGATCGCTGGAATATTGTTACGACTTTAAATTATCTATCTAAAGAAAAGGAGCTAGAGATCGTTTGCGCTAAGTCTCCTAAATTAGATAAAAAGATAGCTAATGCCATGGTTACTCTGGCAGATTTAACTCGGCTAGGATTTAAAGATGGAGACATTTCAACTGTTATGTCTCCAAGAACTGTAATAACATGGGCCGAAAATTATGAAATATTCTCTGATCTGGAGAAAGCATTTATTTTAACATTTTTAAATAAATGCGATGAATCTGAGAAATATATTATTTCTGAATACTATCAGCGTTGTTTTGGAGTGGAGCTTATCGCTTTTAATGCTGCTGCCTAGGGGTAGCGATGTTTATATAAAGGGATGTAAGTGTAATGATTTTGTTTAATGCAGACTTAGTCAATGGTATTTATTGCTTTTTAAGAGCTTGTTTGCTATCATGTTTCGACGTTTGTTAGGACTTTGTTGCGGAATAATAAATGTCTTTGTATTTAGCATTATTATATTTAAAGAATTATTTAATTCACCAGGCTAAGCCGGAGGAAGTTGGTTGAGAAAGTTATCTCTGTTTTTATTTTTTAGTATTGTTTTTGTCTGGAGTTCTATTGCCGGTGCATTTAGTTTTAGTGATCCTTTGGTAGATGCTGCTGATTCCGGGGATAAAGAGCGTTTACTAAAGCTATTACAAGACGGTAAATCTCCTGATAGTACAGCTGATTTTGGTGTTACAGCTTTAATGAGAGCTGTATATAAAGGTCATGCAGAAATAGTAAAAATATTAATCGAAAGTGGCGCTTATGTTAACGCAGCCGATATCGGTGGTGAGACTTCATTGCACCTTGCAGCTAAAAAAGGTGATGTTAATATGGTTAAAACTCTTCTTGATTATAATGCCTACATAGATGTTGTTGATAAAGAAAATTGGACGCCTTTAATGAGGGCCGTATTATCAGAAAATAAAGAAGTTGTAGATATTTTGATAGAAAAAGGTGCTGATGTTACTGTACTAAATTCTATAGAGGAGTCTGCGTTGGTTCATGCTTCATTAATAGGAAAAAGTGATATCGTTAGTGCTATTTTATCTAGTGATAGCTATAAAAAACTTCCTGAAAAACAAAAAACTAATGCTATTGATATTGCTAACAGCATGGGCTTTACCGGTATAGGAAGCTCAATATCAAAAACTGTTCGCAATATTAAAGATGTAATGACAAAAGAAGAAAAAAAGTTAGTTGAAGAAGACAGCAATTTCAAACAAGTAACAAATGAAGAAATAAAAGAAACTAAAGTCATTGAAAAGAAGACTATTCCATTACCTAGGAAGAGAATTATACAGTCATTGTCGTCACCGATAAATCCATCTGCAAATAATGAACAGAGTATAAAAGAGACGCCAAACAATATAGCATCTGCTAGTCAGCAAAATATTACTTCTGTAGAAAAAACACTAAGTGAAATTGAAAAAGAAGATGATTTATTTTGGGAAAATTATTATAAAAAAGAAAAATCAGTTGCTAATATTCCTGCTGTTCTGGATAGTAATTTAAAATCTGAAGAAAAGAAATCTATCGATCCTGTAAATACAGAAAATAAATATACCATTCAACTTGGTTCATTTACTAGCGAAGATCAGGCTTATTATATATGGGATAATATCAAAAAAATTAATGAGGATGTGTTAGGTGGCGTTGAACCAAGTATATCTAAAGTTGAAAGGGGGATTGACGGTAAATCCAAAATAGAATTATTTAGACTCAGGGCTGGTCAGTATAGTAATGTCAACATAGCAAATGCTAATTGTGAAAAAATAAAGGCGAAGATGTTTGAGTGCTTTGTTGTGCAGAATGAAACTGAAACTCCTGAACCTGATAAGACTGAACCTGATAAGCCTATTATCGATGTTGCCGGAGTCAAAAAAGATTTAAATGCACCTGTACCTGCGCCTACACCTACACCTACACCTACACCTACAATTACTCCTTCGATAAGTAATTCTGAAGAGCAGGTAATTAATAATAAAGATTCAGAAGTGCCTCCTGAAATATATTCTGATATAGATGCTAATGTTCAAGAAGATGAAAATCTAAATGATAGTGGTTCTGTGGTTCTTCCTGATAATAGCTTACCTTGGTTAGCATCTAAAGATGATTCTATAAACGATATGGATGATAAATCTCAGGTTGTGGAAAGTAATGAGACACTTCCTTCCGATGAGTTAGACAATAGTTCTTATCAAGAAGAACTCCAAGATAATGAAGAAGTAGTCGACTCTAATGCGCAATATCAATCTACTGATCAATCTATTTCTTCTGAAGAAAAAGAGATGCCTGTAAGTGCCGTAGCTTCAGATATAGTAGTTGAAGAGTTGGAAAGTCAGCCGGAATATACGCCATCATCGGATGTTGCTAATGAAGATAAGCTGATAGAGGAGGCGATGCTAAGCGACGTTCCTTTGGAGATATCTCCTGAGATATATCAATCAAGTAGTCCTGTTAATAAAGAAGAAATACAAGAAACTCTTCCTTGGAAAAATCAGGATTCTACTCAAGCTCAACAGGAGTTTACTTATGATGCAGAGCTTCCAGCAGAGCAGAATGAAGATGTTAATCAGAGTAAAGATTATGACGAATTTTATCAAAATGTAGAAAGCAACAACTTAGATGCAAATCAAGTATCAGAAGCAATTTTAGTAAGAGATGATAATAGTTCTTCAGAAGTTGTTGAAGAACTTGATGGTTTATGGTTGGAGATTCATTCATTTCCAAGTCATGAAACTGCAGTGGATTATGCCGATAGGATGTTTAAATATGATGAAAGTCTAAGAAATTTACAAACAAAAACAATAGATGTCGATTCCCCAAGTGGTCTCAAGGTTCATTTGCGTGTTGGACCTTTGGATTTTGATAGCGTAGCAAATTCTTTGTGCCTTAGTGTTACTTCGGGAGGTCTTGAGTGTATTGTATTGGGAAAAGCAAGAAATGTATCGTCTGATAATTCAGACCAAACCCAGGATGATTTTTTGGATATAAATAATTCAATTGAGTCTAAGCTTATAACTTATTGGATTAATCTTGGTTCCTTTGCATATTCTTCAGAGGCTGAATATTATTGGTCATTTATAAAAGAAGATAATATAGATGTTTTGTCTGATATTGAATATGTAATTGACACTCCTGAAGATAATGGTGGATATCAGGTCGCTGCTGTTAAATTAAAGCTTGGACCTTTTAATATACAGTCTCGTGCCTCTAAAATATGTAATATTTTGCGCTACCGAAATGTATCTTGTTTGGTAGAGGAATAATTAACTTTAGTTTTTTTGAATTTTATTAAAACTAATACTAGCATATTAAAGAATAATTTGTTATAAACGCACTTCTTTTGAAGAAGTGGGTTATTATTCCGCGGTAGCTCAGTTGGTAGAGCAGGAGACTGTTAATCTCTTGGTCACAGGTTCGAGTCCTGTTCGCGGAGCCATTCTTGACAAGTAGCCAAATCAGCAAACAAGTTGAAGGGTTTTCTCAAGGAAAACCGCAGTGTTGCGCCCTCTAATTC
>JBIKME010000042.1:0-7696 GCA_044359415.1 Rickettsiales bacterium
AAAACATTGCGCTTTGAGTTAATTAAATTTTTATTTATCCATCCTGCTTCACCATGGACATCCCTTATTTTACGCCAATTTTCGAATTTAGCTGTAATTTGAATTGGCCATCCAGGTTTTTTATAAACCCACTGAATAGGGTAACGCACACTAGGTCCGGTTCTTACATTAGCCTCATCAGTTTTTAAAGATGCGTAATATGAATCAGGATGAGGAGATTTGTTCTCAACTGACGCATTTGAATTCATTGGTAAGGCGGTTATTAAAACCATTAAAAAAAAAGTAAAATATATAGGCATGTTTTTATACATTATATAAATAATAAGTTGTAGATGACAATGTGATTAAATCTATGTATATTGTTGTACTAATAAATTTTTAACAATTAGTTATGCGACATATTAATGACTATTTTTGAAAATACAATAAGTAGTTTTCCAAATACAAGATTAAGAAGAAACAGATCCAGTAAGTGGATAAGAAATATGATTGCCGAATATAAAGTATCGGCGCATGATCTTGTTTTACCTCTTTTCGTACAGGAAGGCGTATCTATCAAAACAGAAATTAAGTCAATGCCGGATATAAGCAGGCTATCAATTGATTTAATTATAGATAAAGTTAAAGAAGCTTATGATTTATCTATACCCGCAGTAGCTTTATTTCCAGTAATTGCCGCTGATAAAAAAACACAATGCGCAAAAGAGGCGTATAATAAAAATAACTTAATTTGCCGTACGGTAAGCGCTATAAAAGAAAAGATACCAGATATAGGTGTGATATGTGACGTTGCTCTGGATCCTTATACAACACATGGGCAGGATGGATTGGTTGTCGATGGAAAAATAGTAAATGATATGACAGTCGATATATTATGTAAGCAGGCTAATTCTCTAGCTGCCGCAGGAGCCGATATTGTTGCTCCTTCTGATATGATGGACGGGCGTGTGATAAAAATTAGAGAAGCTCTGGACGGTAATGGTTATGAGGACGTAAAGATATTATCTTATGCGGCAAAATACGCCTCGTGTTTTTACGGGCCATTCAGGGAAGCTGTAGGCTCGGCTGTTAACCTTCAGGGAGCGGATAAAAAAACCTATCAAATGGATCCTGCTAATAACGCCGAGGCTATGAGAGAAGTGGCTTTAGATATATCAGAAGGAGCAGACATGGTTATGATTAAGCCAGCCATGCCTTATCTTGATATTGTAAGACAGATTAAAGATTGTTTTAACATTCCGATTTTTGTATATCAGGTAAGCGGTGAGTATTCGATGATAAAAGCGGCGGCAAATAACGGATGGCTTGATGAAAAATTAGCGTTTGATGAATCCATGCTTGCTTTTAAAAGGGCTGGCGCTTCCGGAATATTTACTTATGCAGCAATACAAATAGCAAAAAACATAAAGGATTAATTATATGAATAAATTTTATAAATTATTTAAATATTTGTTTATACCGGCAATATCGTTGGTAATTACTTTTGCGATATATAACTTTGTTCGGGATAAATTTTTAGAACGCCCTGTAGTTAAACAGGAGCAAAATCAAGAGGCTTTGATAGGAGGTCCTTTTAGTTTAACTAATCAGGATGGAAAAGTTGTATCAGATAAAGATTATTTAGGTAAATACATGTTGGTATATTTTGGTTTTACTAATTGTCCGATGATTTGTCCGGGTGATATGCTTAAAATGACAGTTGCCCTAGCTGGTATGGATGAGGCTAAAAAAACAGCCATTCAACCTATTTTTATAACAATTGATCCAAAAAGAGATACGGTACAGCAAATAAAGTTGTTTGCAAATAATTACGCCGATAATTTACAGTTATTGACCGGCACTAGTGAACAGATTGCATCTGTAGCAAACAACTATAGAATTTATTATAAACAAGTTGAATCCACTGATTTAGAAGGCTACCTGATGGATCATTCCTCTTACATGTATTTAATGGGACCTGACGGTAAGTATATAGCTCATTTTACAAGTGATCAGTCTGCTGAAGATGTGAAAAATAAATTAAATGAACTTGTAAAATAAAGGGCTTAAAATGGCTGAAAATGATTTTTTAAAGATATTTCATGAACGTGGTTTTTTTCATCAATGTACAGATGAAGTTAATTTAAAGAAATTATTTAAGCTAGGTGAGGTAAAAGCTTATATCGGATTTGATTGTACGGCTACAAGCTTACATGTGGGAAGTTTAATTCAGATAATGATTTTAAGATGGTTACAAGAGACAGGACATAGACCGATTATCTTATTAGGTGGCGGTACAACCAAAGTTGGTGATCCATCAGGAAGAGATGAAACAAGACAGCTAAAAACTGAAGAAGAAATCAATCATAATATGACTGAAATCCAAAAGCTTTTAGAAAAATTTTTAGACTTTAGTGATGTTAAAACCGGAGCTATCATTGTCAATAACGCAAATTGGTTAGATAGTATAAATTATATTGAATTTCTGCGTGATTATGGACGTCATTTTTCTGTTAATAAGATGCTTGGATTTGAAAGTGTAAAACTACGCTTGGAAAGAGAGCAGCATTTGAGTTTTTTAGAGTTTAACTACATGATTCTACAGGCTTATGATTTTGTTGAGCTGCACAAAAAATACGGCTGTAGTTTGCAAATAGGAGGATCAGATCAATGGGGTAATATTATAAACGGCATTGAGCTTCACAGGAAACTAAATCCTGGTGAAGATAATGCTTTATATGGTTTAACTACTCCTCTTATTACAACCGCTTCAGGTGCTAAAATGGGCAAAACTGCATCAGGGGCAGTATGGTTAAATGAAAATATGTTACCGGCATATGACTATTGGCAATTTTGGCGCAATACCGATGATAAGGATGTTGGGCGTTTTTTGCGTTTATTTACGCAATTACCGATAGAAAAAATACAAGAATTAGAAGCTCTGGAAGGAAGTGATATTAATAAGGCAAAAATAATACTGGCCAATGAAGCTACAACTATTTGTCACGGTATCGATGCCGCTAAGAAAGCTGAAGAAACTGCCTTGCAAACATTTATAGCAGGTGGTGTAGGTGAAGATTTGCCGCACATACAAATTAAAAGATCTGATATTGAAATAGGTATTGCGGCTTTTAAAATAATTCATATGCTCGAATTAGCCGATTCAAATCAAGCAGCAAAAAGGCTAATAAAAGCTGGTGGAGCTAGAATTAATGATAATAAAATTGATGATGAAAATCAGATTGTAGGATTAAAAGATATTAATATATCAGGGGTTATAAAGTTTTCTTCCGGTAAGAAGAAGCATGCGATTGTAAAGGTGATTTAATTTAAATTGGTTATTATGCTTAATAAATTTAAAAATATATGCGCTTTGTTAGTATTATGCTATATATTCTCTTATATAATATACGATAGATATATTGCCGATAAAAATAGTGATATTTCTAAAAAAAATGATTTAAATTCAGCTGTTGTGAATAAGGAGTAAAGAAACAATTTATTTTGCACCTTATTATTTTTGTTTTAATAAGGTTGCCTTGATAGAGCCTAATATCATATGCGGCATAATCTGAGCAAGATAATTGCTATTTAGTTAATTGTTTTTACTGTATAATTTAATATATTAAAAAGGAGAGTTTCTTATGAGTCCTAGTATTTTTCAGTTGTTATTAGTTGTTTTAGTTATTTTTGTTCTTTTTGGCGCAGGTAAATTACCTAAAGTAATGGGTGATCTTGGAAAAGGTATTAGAAATCTAAAAGATGGACTAAAAGAAGACTCTAAGGAAGACTCTAAAGAAGATAAATAATTTAAAGTATATATTTATTAGTTATAGGATATCTCCTGTCTTTGCCGAACGAAAGACCGCTGATTTTAACACCAGGAGGTGATTGTCTCCTTTTGTATTCAGAGATATTTAATAGTCTTGCTACTTTTTCGACAACTTCTCGCTGGTGGCCGCTATCTATGATGTTTTTTGTAGAATTACGTTTTTCAATAAGGTTAAATAAGATATCGTCAAGAATATCATATGCAGGCAAACTATCGTCATCTTTTTGATTATATCTAAGTTCTGCAGAGGGAGGCTTTTCAATAATATTAGTCGGTATTACATATTTTATATTATTTAGCCATTTTGCAATTTTAAACACATCTGTTTTATAGATGTCTTTTAAAATATTATAGCCGCCACACATGTCACCATATAAAGTAGCGTAACCTACCGCCATTTCCGATTTGTTACCGGTAGTTAAAACCATATGACCAAATTTATTACTAATTGCCATCAATATATTGCCGCGAATGCGTGATTGGATATTTTCTTCTGTTGTATCTTGCCCGCAGCCTTTAAAAATATCCGATAATAAGTTATCAAAACCGCTAATAATAGGTTCTATATTCACGGTTTCCAGTTTTACGTTAAGTAATAAGGCGCAGTCTTCTGCATCCTTAATACTTTGATCAGATGTATATTTAGACGGCATCATTATAAGTCTTACTTTATCAGATCCAAGAGCGTCAACTGCAATAGCTGCAGTTAATGCTGAGTCAATCCCTCCTGACATCCCTATTACAACGCCGGGGAAGTTGTTCTTAAGGATATAGTCTTTTAGGGATAATTTTAATGCCGCATATATATTTGTTAAATTATCATTATCACTTTCTATAAGTGATTTTTCACAGAACCATTGCCCATTATTTTTTAGCCAGCTAGTTGTAATTATTGATTCTTGCCACTGAGGTTGTTTTGCAGATAGAGTTCCTGTTTGATCTGATATAAAAGAACCTCCGTCAAATACCAATTCGTCCTGTCCTCCTACTTGATTGACGTAAATAATAGGTAAGCCTACCTCTTTACAGGAGTTTAGTACAAGTTTGATTCTTGTTTGTAATTTGCCGCTCTCAAATGGTGAGGCGTTGATTGATATTAGTATCTTGGCTCCATTATGCTTTAGTTTTCTAACATTTTCTATGTTCCATAAATCCTCGCATATTAAAATACCAAGTTCTACATCTCTAAAAGTAAGAGTTTTAAAATTATTATCAGCGATAAATATTCTTTTTTCATCAAAAACACTATAATTAGGCAGGTCTCTTTTGTGGACATAATCTACAATGGTACCTTTGTCTAGCAGATAGGCGCTATTGTATATTTTATCATTTGCTGCTGATGATATATTTCCCAATAAAATAGCAGTTCCATTATTAGTAATTTTAGCTATTTCATTTAACGCTGATCTTGCGTCATCTTGGAATGATTTTCTCAGTACAAGATCCTCAGGCGGATAGCCGGTTATTGCCATTTCTGTAAATATAAGCAGGTCAGCTCCTTCTAATGACGCCTCTTTGTGAGCTTTGATTATTTTATTTTTATTACCGTTTATGTCGCCAACTGTAAAATTAAGCTGTGCGCATGCGATATTTAATTTTACTGTCATGATAAGTTATAATAGATCTTTCATTTTAGGTAAAACTTCGAACAGATCGCCAACTAGTCCATAATCTGCTACCTCAAAGATAGGCGCGTTGATGTCTTTATTGATAGCAACTATAACTTTACTGTCTTTCATACCTGCTAAATGTTGAATCGCCCCTGATATACCTACGGCAAAATAAACTTCAGGAGCTACAATCTTTCCTGTTTGTCCCACTTGATAATCATTTGATATGTAGCCTGCGTCAACTGCGGCACGTGAGGCTCCTATTGCGCAATCACTTATTTTTGCGGCAACCTCTGCAATTAATTTAAAATTTTCTTTACTACCCATTCCTCTTCCGCCTGAAATAACTGCTCTTGAGCTTGAAAGATCTGGGCCGGATGAGTTTGATCCTTCTATTTTCACAAAATAGCTAAGTCCGCTATCTTGTTTGCTGGTTATATCTGATATTATAGCTTTAGAATTACCGTAATCAGTCTTAGCAAATGCTGTTGTGCGTACTGTAAGAATCTTTATTTTATCAGATGATTGTACTGTTGCGATAGCGTTACCAGCATATATAGGTCTTTTAAATACATCCTCGGATACTATTTCTATAACGTCTGTTATTTGCGCCACGTCTAACAAGGCGGCAACTCTTGGCATAAAATTTTTACCAAATGTATTAGAAGCTGCTAGAATATGTGAGTAGTTATTTGCTAAATCGACTATTAATAATGCCAAATTTTCTGCTAAATTATAAGCGTAGATTTCGTTATCTGCCTTTAATATTTTAGTAATATTGCCTATTTTGCTAGCTTGGCTTACTACAGTATCGCATTTAGAGCCCGCAATTAACATATGAATATCACCTAGTTCTGAGGCTGCTGTTATGGTATTTAATGTGGATTGGCGAAGATTATTGTTATCATGTTCTGCTATAACTAATACTGTCATTATATTACTCCTTCGGCCTTTAATTTACTAACTAATTCCTCTATGGAATCTACTTTAATGCCACCGGTTCTAACCGCCGGCTCTTCTACTTTAAGTGTTTTTAACCTTGGTGTCATATCTACGCCGTAATGATCAGCTGTTTTCTTTTCCATCGGCTTGCTACGAGCTTTCATAATATTAGGAAGGGCAGGGTAACGAGGTTCGTTTAGACGCAGATCTGTAGTGATTACCGCAGGTAAGTTTACCATGACTGTCTCGATGCCTGCGTCTACCTCGCGCATAACTTCTGCTTTATTGCCATTTACGGTTATTTTAGAAGCAAATGTCGCTTGCGGCCACCCAAGTAAAGCGGATAGCATCTGTCCTGTTTGATTATAGTCGTCATCAATAGCCTGCTTACCCATTATTATAAGATCCGGTGATTCCTGCTCGACTATTTTTTTGAGTATTTTAGCTACATTTAACGGCTGTGTTTCTGCTGAGGTTTCAACTAATATTCCTCTGTCAGCTCCCATTGCAAGAGCGGTTCTTATGATATCTTCGGATTTAGCTGAGCCTATAGATACGACAACTATATCATTTGCAATTGAAGACTCTTTCATTCTAACTGCTTCTTCAACGGCAATTTCATCAAAGGGATTCATTGACATTTTTACATTGGCTGTTTCAACGGCTGAATTATCCGATTTAACTCTGATTTTTACGTTATAATCAACAACTCGTTTAATTGGAACCAGTATTTTCATTTAAAATTCTCCAAATTGAATCACTCAAGCAGAACTATATCGACATAGACTGATATTACATATATCTAGTGTTAATTAATAATTAAATTAATGTCTATGTTTTTTAATATATATTGATAAATAAGTTGATTGTGGTTGTTTTTTTTTAGAATAACCAACAACTGATTTAGATATTAAACGATGCATGTTATCATAAGTTTCTATTATCCATCAGTTGTTGGTAAAAGATATTGAGTTATATAATTAAGTTAATATATGGGTCATAAACTATTCTTATTTATAATACATTGGTTGTAATATGTATTCGACCGAGTCTTCTGAGTTATCAGAAACATCAGGATTGGAAGATGTAACTGCAGAAGATATGAAAGACGCTGAATTTTTTATTAAAGCCATAGCAGGGAGCGTGCCACTCAGTCAAGATCATCCAAATGACCTCAGATTTATCGACTTGTCACGGGCGGTTAATACTTTTTTATCAGTAGATAGTGGTCTTCGTTTTTATATTGCAGCTACAAATATTATAGATAATCAAAGCAAAAACGCTCAAAGAATATTGAGTGCTCTGGGATTTGATCCTGAGGAGAATTTTGAAG
>JBIKME010000084.1:0-5463 GCA_044359415.1 Rickettsiales bacterium
TAAAAATATCATCAGATATATGTGTAAGGTTTACGAGTATAGCAGGAGAAGAGGGTCAAGTTGATTTTGGTTATGTTGGTAAACAACCATGTCCATCAGGTAAGTTAAAGAAGGCTTGGGTATTTAATATGCGCCTGAGTTATTCAAGACTTGATTACTATGAAGTAGTATTTGATCAAAGAGTAGAGACATTTATTCAATGTCATAAGAATGCATTTTGTTATTTTGGTGGAGTACCTAAGACAGTAAAGATAGATAACTTAAAATCAGCATTAATAGAGGCTAGTTTTTATGAGCCTGTATATCAGCCATTATATAAAGGTTTATCAGATCATTATGCTTTTGAGATTGTACCTTGCAGGGTTCGCAAGCCTCAAGAAAAAGGTAAGGTAGATAGTGGTATAAAATATATCAAGAATAACTTTTTTGTTGGCAAGGAATTTATGTTTTAAGATAGAAGGGTATAATTACCACCTATAGCTGTGGTGTTTTCTGTATAAGTTCTTTCAGTTGTGAAGCGCAATAGATAATTTGGTCCTCCAGCTTTTGGTCCTGTTCCTGACAACCCTTCTCCTCCAAATGGTTGAACGCCAACTACGGCGCCAATCATGGTACGATTTACATATATGTTTCCGATATTTACCCTTTTACAAATATACTCCACTCGTGCGTTAATACGGCTTTGAATGCCTAAAGTTAAACCAAATCCGGTGCTGTTTATTTGCTTTATAACTTCATCAATATTTTCATATTTGTATCTTATAATATGTAAGATAGGACCAAATACCTCATCTTTTAAATCGGATAATGCATTAATTTCAAAAAGATGTGGATTTAAGAAATAACCATTCTTTTCGGTATTAAAGGATTCCTCAGCTTCCGGGGCAACTAGCTTATGATTAATTTTTAAATGCTTAATATGGTCTAGTAAAATATTCTTAGCAGCAATGTTTATTACCGGTCCAATGTCTGTATCGATATTTTCCGGGTTACCTATATTCAGTATTTCCATGGCACCTTTTAATATCTGAAGTAAATCATCGGCTATCTCATCTTGTAAATATAACACCCTTAAAGCTGAACAGCGTTGTCCTGCGCTACCAAAAGCAGATAAAATAATATCGTTTACAGTTTGTTCAATTAGAGCGCTGCTATCGACAATCATAGCATTCTGCCCTCCTGTTTCCGCGATAAAAGGAATAATTCTTTGTAAGTTTTCCGATAATATATTATTTATTTTGCGTGCGGTAAACACAGAGCCTGTAAAAACCACTCCGGCTATTGAAGGATGTTTTAATATAATACCGCCGATATCATTACCTTTGCCAGGAAGTAGATTTATAACTCCTGCAGGAATTCCAGCTTTTAGCAATAATTCAGTAGCAAAGAATGCTATTAAAGAAGTTTGTTCTGCCGGTTTTGCAATGACAGTATTGCCTGTAACCAGTGCGGCTGTAATTTGCCCTAAAAATATCGCGAGCGGAAAATTCCAGGGACTGATACAAACAAAAACGCCTCTTCCATGTAAAGATAACTGATTGGTTTCTCCCGTGGGTCCGTTAAGAGTTTTGGGTACGCTCATCAACAAAATAGCCTCTTTTGCATAATATCTGCAAAAATCTATTGCCTCTCTGACCTCATTTGTGGCATCCAGCATGGTTTTACCAGCTTCTTGCATGCATAATGAAATTGCCTCATATTTATGCTCTTCAAGCAGATTAGCCATGTTATTTAAAATAGATGCTCTTTTGCTAACATCCGTATTACTCCACGCCTGATGTGCATCGTTTGCTATTTTAATGCAGTTATTTATTTCATCAATATTAGAATATGTAACTTGGCCTATTGTTTTGCTTATATCGTAAGGACAATATACTTCATGACCCGATCTTTTTATCAGATTTTCGCCTATTAAAGGCGCAGCGGACCATTTTTTATCTGTAAATTGAGCTATTTTTTCTAAAAATGATGCAACAGCGGCTCTGTTACCAAAATCTATACCTATAGAATTTTCTCGGTCGCTAAATAAATTTACCGGCAAAGATATTGATTTTTCTTTGTCTATAGTATCAAGCGGATCTTTTATAATATTATTAGCATCTATTTTATTATCAGCTATTTGTTTAACAAATGAACTGTTGGCCGCATTTTCCAGTAACCTTCTTAGTAAATAAGGTAGTAATTCTTTGTACTTACCAACTGGTGCGTATATCCGACATTTATATTTACCTACCAATTGATCATAGATATGCTTCCCCATGCCATATAATAACTGGAACTCAAAATCCTTACCCTCCGCCGCTATTTCTAATTCTGCAATTGTAACCGCATTATGGGTAGCAAATTGAGAATATATATAATCACTTTTTTCCAACATTTTATAAGCGCATGCTAAATAAGAAATATCAGTATGATTCTTTTTGGTAAATACCGGATATTGAGTTAATCCAAGTAATTGAGCCATTTTAATTTCCGAATCCCAGTAAGCTCCCTTTACCAGGCGTACAGGAATTTTTTTACCTGTATGCTGGGCTAAGCCTTCAATATAATCGATAATATAATGAGCATGTTTCTGATATGCCTGAACCGCGATACCTACGCCCTTATTGTTGCTTAAATCCTTGTCTGTAATAATAAGGGAGAAAATCTCCAGGCTTAGGTCTAGCTTTGAAGATTCTTCCGCGTCAAATGTAACCGAGATGTCTGCTTCCTCTGCCTTTTCCAATAATAATTTTAATTTTGGCAACAAAGAGGCAATTACCTTATCCCTGTTGGTAATTGTAAATTTAGGATGTAAAGCCGAAAGTTTGATTGATATTGAAGGTTTATTGTATATTGATTTGCTATTTTGCTCTTCTGCCCGCAAAGCATTTATAGCTTCTAAATATTTATTTAAGAATATTTGTGCCTGTTGTTCTGTTGCGGCGGTCTCACCTAACATGTCAAAAGAGAAGAGATATCCTTGCTGAGCAATTTTTTTTGAGCTGTGGACTGCCTGTTCTATTGTTTGCCCTAATATAAAATGATTACCTAAGAGTTTTATTGATTGTAAGATAGAATTTCTAATAACAGGAGCTGTTATTTTAGATGTAAGATTGCTTTTATTAATAAATCTCTTTAATATTTTTAGTCCTATTGCGGAGGATTTCATTAATTTAGAGCTGCCGCTTTTGTTGTTAAATGAACAGCCTGAATTTATTAATTTATCGTATATTAACTCATCTATTGTTTTATTATCAGGTATTCTAAGAAGCGCTTCAGCAAGTGATATAATAGCAATTCCTTCTTTGGTGTCTAAATCATATTGTCTAAGGAATGACTCCATTCCTATATCTTGCATATTACTTCGTATATGCTGCACATATTTAGAGGCATTTTTAAAAATCATATTTTTACTAGAAGACGAACGCGCCCTTTTTATAATTTCTGAGAGCACAAGTATTTTTTCTTCTTCACAGCATTGGTATGCCGAACTTAGTGTTGTCAGTAAAACATGCAATTTCCGGTTCATAGATATGTTCTTATAGTCAAGTTAAGAAGCAGTTATAATTAAAGCATTAAATGATTAATGTTTGATTAATGCTTTTATGATATTATCCGTTAGCGACAGTGTAATTAAAAATATGTCTTTAAGGAGCTGCAATATGGACCCGGTAATAAAGAAAGAGTTACAATATGGTGCTCAAAATTATCAACCTTTAGATGTTGTGCTAACAAAAGGTAAGGGAATATATTTGTGGGATAATAAGCAAAGAAAATATATAGATATGATGAGCGCATATTCAGCGGTTAGTCATGGCCACGCCCATCCTCGTATATTATCTGCTCTTAAAGACCAGGCAGATAAGTTATCGGTAGTATCTCGTGCTTTTCATACCGATAATATGGGACCTTTTTTGCAGAAATTATGTAAATTCTCAAAAATGGATATGGCGTTAATGATGAATACGGGAGCTGAGGCGGTCGAAACTGCTATTAAGGCGGCAAGGCAATGGGGATATCTAAAAAAGTCTATAGCAAAAGATCAAGCTAAGATAATTGTTGCCGGAGGTAACTTTCATGGACGCACAACCACTATAGTTAGCATGTCTTCTGAGTTATCCTATAAACAAAATTTCGGACCTTTAACTCAAGGTTTTATATCGGTAAAATATGGAGACCCAGGAGCATTGGAGGATGCTATAACTGATGATGTATGTGCATTTATAGTCGAGCCTATGCAAGGAGAAGGAGGAATAATAATTCCTCCAAAAGGCTGGTTAAAAAAGGTTCAGGCAATTTGTAAGAAACATAATATTCTTCTCATATTAGATGAAATTCAGACTGGATTGGGGCGTACAGGCAAAATGTTTGCCTTTGAGTATGAAATAGATAAGCCCGACGGGCTTATTGTAGGTAAGGCATTGGGAGGAGGTGTATTGCCGGTATCTGCTTTTTTAGCTAAAAAGGAAGTTATGCAATTATTTGCCCCTGGCAGTCACGGCTCTACTTTCGGCGGAAATCCACTTGCCTGTGCGGTAGCATCTGAGGCTTTGGATGTTATTAAAGATGAAAATTTAGTAGAAAACAGCTATAGGCTTGGGAGTTATTTTAAAAATGCCTTAGAAGCAATTGACAGCAAGTTAATCAGCCAGGTAAGGGGTAGTGGCTTGTGGATTGGAGTTGAAATAAACCCTGCATACGCCTCAGCGCGTTTTGTCTGTGAAAAGCTTATGCAAAAAGGTATATTAAGTAAAGAAACTCACAATACGGTTGTAAGATTTGCTCCCCCTTTAATTATAACCGAAGATATTTTAGCGCATGTAGTTGTGCAAGTCTCAGAGGTCTTAAAAGAAATTGAGGATAATGGTTAAAAACAATTTTTAAGAAAATTATTTATGTTAAATTATACCAATAAAAAAATAATAGCGTACGCCTGTGGCGCTGGTGCCAAAATTGATGGGTGTAAAGATGCGCCGGAGTATCTTTACAAGTCCGATTTGGCAATGTTAATAAATGCAAGATGGCGGGATATTTATCATTCAGTAAAGAAAAATAATTATGATATTATAACAGATCATTGCCAGCATTTATCTGAAGATGTATCAGAAGTTATAAGATCCGGCGATTTTCCAATTGTAATCGGTGGTGACCACTCAATGGCCATAGGTACTTTTAGCGGGGTAACCTCAGCTCTTAAGGCAGAAGGCGAATTCGGCCTTATATGGTTTGATGCTCATATGGACTCACATACTCCTTCAACCTCCGAATCCGGAGCTATACATGGCATGCCTTTGGCGTGTTTGTTAGGTTACGGAGATAGCAGACTTTGTTCTATAGCAGGTCAGAAACCTAAAATAAACCCAAAGCATGTCTGTCTTATAGGAGTGCGCTCGTTTGAAGAGGGAGAAAAAAAATTATTAAATGATTTAGCGATAAAAATATATTATATCGATGAAGTGCGTCAAAGGGGGCTGTATACAA
>JBIKME010000210.1:0-2818 GCA_044359415.1 Rickettsiales bacterium
AAATATAAGCCTTATTCGATACCTGTTACTACCAATAATTTTAATTTCAACACTACGGAAAACGCAGGCCAGTCATTAGAGTATAATTTGCAGGCAGTAGGAGATATGGCGTACCTTAGTACTGAAACTGAGTTATATGGTAATACTAGCGATGGTTTAACTCAGCTTCGAATAAAGGGAAGCAGAAGTGATGAAGATGGTAAATTATTAGGTTTTATGAAGGCCAAGAATTTTGAGATCGGAGATATTACCTCGATGAGATCGGCTCTGATAGCAGGATCGGATTCAGGAGTCGGGGTGAGTATAAGCAATATTGAAAATAAGCTTTCTACTGACTTTGATAAAATCGATCTAATCGGAGATGCTGATCCAGGGTGGGATCTGGAGTTATATAGAAACGATATATTACTTGGTTTTCAACAAGTTGCCGCAGATGGTAGGTATGAATTTAAGGATGTCGAGTTGTTTTATGGCATGAATATTTTCCGGTTAGTTTTTTATGGACCGCATGGTGAAAAATATGAGAAAATAATAAAGCACGATGTTGATAATGATATGTTACCACCGGGTGATTTTGCCTATAATCTTTCTGTAACTGAAAGGTCGAAAAGTTTATATGAAGTAGGTGAGCCGGTTGAAATTGATCATAAAGAAAGCAATAAATATGTGGCTAATCTAAATTACGGATTTTCAAAATATTTAACTGCTTCTTTAAGTACTGTATCAACACCAATTGATGAGGATATACATAATTATACAGGATTGGGTTTAGCATCCAGCGTGTTTGGTAGCAAGGTAGGTCTTGATTTTGCTTATGATTATAATGATCAAAGAGCCGTAAAGTTAAAAATGTTAACCTCTGTATATGATGTGAAGCTTAATGCTGACTTTACAAAATATACCAGAGAATTTATAAGCGAGACAGATAGTTTGGGCCTTAAAACGCTATCTACTGCCGGCTTAAATTTTTCTCTACCTTTACCGTATAAGAAAAAAGTAGCTGTTAACTTAAGCGGCGATTACCAAACATTTTATGAAGATAAAACCATATCTACATTAAACAATAGCCTATCAGTTTCTTTTTTGGGCGCATTAATTAATAATAATGTACAATATGATGTAACAAAAGATAGTGGTGATGTAACAGAAACTTCTAGCGGAAGTTTGGCTCTAAGTGGGGTCTTTAATAAATTTAATTATAGATTGCAAAATGATTATGATATAACGCCCGATCCGCAAGTAACCAGTATTAGCACGAGTGTTTATAAAAAATATGGAGATGCTACTTTAAAACTTGATATTAGTAAAAGTATGATTGATTCAAAAATGGTTACATACAGCCCCTCCATTAGTTTTGATTTAGAAAAATACAGGTGGAGTATAAGTGCTGATGCTAATGATGATGGGCAGATAACTGTAGGAACTAACCTATTTTTCGGTTTAGGGATTGATCCGCAAAAAAATAAGTTATCTGTTATGGATAGACGCGCTACTACAACAGGTAGTGTAATCGGCAGAACATATATAGATAAAAATGGTAATAAAATACTTGATAAAGATGATGAAATAGTAAAAGAGCCAATTAGTATGGTTGTTGGAAGAAAGAGCGTAACAGCAAATAGCGATGGAGTGATGTTCGCAACCGGTGTCGAGCCTAATAATAAAGTATTATTAGGTCTTGATGAAGCAAGTATAGCGGATCCTTTTTATAAGCCTTATCCGAAGAATTATTATGTTAAAACGAGGCCAGGTATAGTTACTCCTGTTGATTTCTTATTATTATCGGTAAGTGAGATTGAAGGATATGTTTATATAGGAGAAGAGGCAGGATCAGATATTATTATTCAATTAGTCGATGATAAAAATAAAGTGGTAAGAGAAGTTTCTTCTGAATTTGACGGATATTACTTTATAGAAAAAGTTCTTGCCGGAAAATATACGATTCGCGTCAAACCTGATGATTTAAAACTGTATAAATTAGTACAGGAAAATAATCTAGAGATTGATATTAAGAGTGAACCGGATATGTATTCTGATAATGATATTTACCTAATATCAAATGAGATTAACAACACAATTACAGAAGAAAAAACAGAAGAAAAAACAGAAGAAAAAACAGAAGAAAAAGTAGAATTGCAGGAGGAAGTACAGGAGGAGGCGGATGAAGATAAGGACTATTACCAGTATAAGAAGGTCATTATCAGAGATCTAGAATGAAACAATAAATTACCTTGAGTTTTTTCTATAGGGTAAGGAAAGGGCAGGGTGACTTCAAGGTAACATCATTGTACCGGTACCATGTTCTGTAAATATTTCCAGTAACAACACATGAGGTACTCTGCCGTCTAGGATGTGAGCGGCCTCGGTATGATTATTGAGAGCCTTTATACAAGTCTCCACCTTTGGAATCATTCCTCCGTGTATTGTTTTGTTTTTTATAAGTTTTTCAGCTTCTTTAATTGATATTTTACTTATTAAGTTATCGTTCTTATCTAATATCCCTGGTACGTCAGTAAGCATAAGTAACTTACTTGCGTTAACAGCGGATGCAATGGCTCCAGCAACAGAATCAGCGTTAATATTATAAGTTTCACCGTTAGGGCCTTTGCCAATAGGTGCAATCACAGGAATAATATCAGATTCTTCAAACAATACTAAGGACTCAGGATTTATTTCCGTAGGCTCTCCTACAAATCCAAGATCTAAAATCTGTTCTATGTTTGAGTCAGGATCACTTTTTCTTCTCGTAAGTCTTTTTGCTGATATAAGATTACCGTCTTTGCCGGAAATGCCGATAGCCATGCCGCCAGCATTGTTA
>JBIKME010000100.1:0-4853 GCA_044359415.1 Rickettsiales bacterium
AACGATCTCAACAGTTGCCTGATCTGTAACCCTCCTGCCGTCAATGAAGCTGCTTTGAATACCAAGTCTTTCAAGCATAGCACTTATTTGCGGACCTCCGCCATGAACTATAATAGGGTTAATACCAACATGTTTTAGCATAACAATGTCATTAGCAAATTGCATGGATAACTCATCACTACCCATGGCGCTGCCGCCGTATTTAATAACAAAAGTTTCACCAGCAAACTCTCTCATATAAGGCAGAGCTTCCGATAATATTTGTACTTTTTCTAATTGTTGCTTTGTTGTTATAATCTTTTTCATTTTATATAAACTCTGCTATTTGAGCTCTTAGTAAATCTATTCCTGTGTTTTTTTGGCTACTAGTAGGAATTACAATAGGATGTAATGCTATATGTTTATGAGCCTCTTCCTTTATATCAGAAATAATTTTTTCTACATCTGTTTTTTTTACTTTATCTGTTTTTGTTAAGATAATTTGATAATTTACCGCAGATTCATCTAAAATATCCATAATTTGACGATCACTGTCTTTAACGCCTCTGCGGGAATCAATTAATACAAAGACACGTACCAGATTAGGGCGACCCTTAAGATATTTTTTAGTTAGATCGGTCCAGTTTTTTATATCGGACTTAGATGCTTGCGCATATCCGTATCCAGGTAAATCAACTAATGTAATAGCATCTCTTAATAAAAAGAAATTTAATTGTCGTGTTCTGCCTGGAGTTTGCGATGTTTTGGCAAGCGTAGTACGATTGGTAAGGGCGTTAATTAGGCTGGATTTTCCTACGTTTGACAAACCGGCAAATGCCACTTCAGCTACTGAAGACTCAGGTATATGCTCTATTTTTGTAGCGCCTATCTTAAATTCACAGCTGCCTGCAAATAACCAATTCCCCTTACTTATGTCTAATTCCTGTGTGTTATCCATTATTTTTTTGGTAATTTTCTGGTTATTATCCATTGCTGTAATATTGAAAGGATATTATTCCATGCCCAGTAAATAACTAGACCGGCAGCAAAATTTGCAAATAAAAATAGGAAAATAAAAGGCAGTAATTTTATAACTTTAGCCTGCACCGGATCTGTCGGCTCCGGATTCATTTTTTGTTGTAAATACATACTGATAGACATAATTAAAGGCCATGCCCCGATCATTAAAAATTGCGGCGGATTAAAAGGCAGTAACCCAAATAGATTTACAAAACTAGTAGGGTCAGGCGCTGATAAATCACTAATCCATCCATAAAAAGGCGCATGACGCATTTCAAGAGTTACATACAATACTTTGTATAAAGCAAAAAAGATAGGCAATTGTATTAACAGTGGTAAACATCCTGCCATAGGACTTACCTTTTCTGTTTTATAAAGTTCCATAATAGCTTTATTCATAGCCATTTTATCATTTGTATAACGTTCTTTTATATCCAAGATATTTGGCTGCAAGCGTTTTAAATGATGCATGCTGATATAAGATTTTTTGGCCAGCGGGAAGAGTACGATTTTTAGTAATATAGTAAGCATTAAAATTGCAAGTCCGAAATTACCTGAAAAGTCATATAAAAAATGTAATAGTTGGAAAATAGGTTTTGTTATAAAATATAGCCAACCGAAATCAACCGCTCTATCAAAAAGATGTAGATTTAGTTCTTTGGCGTAAGTATCCAGCATATTTACCTTTTTAGGGCCGGTAAAAAGATGGCTTGTAATTTTGATTGAATCTCCTGGAGCTAAATCGATTTTTCTTTCCAGATAATCAACTTGGTATCTATCCTGATTGTTGTTGTAAAAATATGTAAAGCTGGCGTCAAAGCTGTTAGATTGATCGGGTATTAAAGTTGTTAACCAGTATTTATCAGCGATGCCAAGCCAACCTCTTGAGTTGTCGTATTTATATTTTTTATCTTCTTGTAAGTCGTCGTAGCTAACTTCAGTTAATTTATTTCCAAGTACAGCTATAGCTCCTTCATGTGAGATATACATACTTTTTTCATGAGTGCTTCGTGTCCTGTTTAATATTCCGTATGATTGAATGGATTCTGCAATTTTACCGTAATTCTCTACTCTTCTGGTAATTTTAAACATGTAATTATTGTCTATTTCTATATCCATGTAAAATTTTAACCCAGAATTATTATCCCATGATAGAGTTATAGGTTTGTTTTGATTTAGAACCTTATCCTGACTATGCCAGATAGTTTTTGAGTTTGGTACTGTTGTGCTGCCATTGGCTGGTAACCAGCCAAATTCAGCAAAATAAACACTATCAGATCCAGATGGTGATAATAAAACTACTTCCTCGGCTTGAGGGTCGTTATTTGTTTTGTAATTTGCCAATGTTAAGTCATCTAATCTTGCGCCGGTAAGAGAGATTGAGCCGTGTAATGTAGCGGTAGATATTTGTATACGATCAGTGTTTCCTATTAAATCTTTTCTGTTTTTAGGCAAGTTCTCCTGTTTAGTCTCCTGCTCTTGCACGGAAGGTGATAATAGCTGTTCTTGTTGTTGCGCTTGTTGCTGCACTTTTTGTGTATATCTTTGCACTTCAAGGGTTTTTGGAGCCGCATAAAAATATTGCCATAAAAATAAAACGCAAGTTGATAAAATAACAGCAATAATTAAATTTTTAGTATCATTCATCTGTGGGCCTATATTTTTTTACATTTATGTTTGTTAGGTACCGGATCATAGCCACTATCTCCCCATGGATGACAGCGTAAAATTCGTTTTATAGTTAAATATATCCCGCTCTTTATACCATGAAGTTTTAAGGCATCAAGAGAGTATTGAGAGCAGCTAGGTAAATATCTGCAGCTGCGTGGAGTAAAAGGTGAAATAGTCAGCTGGTATAAGCGAATGAAGATAGATATTAATTGTACCATGTTTTACCTGTTATTTATGTGCATTTAAAGCATGTAAAGCATATTTAAGGTCTTTTTTGAGATCATTAAAATCCCTTTCAAGAGCAGCTTTGCGACCTATTAACACATAGTCAAAAGATCTATTTGCATAATCTTTGATGATACTTGAGGCGATTGCCCGCAATCTTCTTTTAATTTTATTTCTAACTACCGCATTACCTAGTTTTTTGGTAACGGTAAAACCTATTTGTACTTTATTATCTTCAGGATTGACACAGGATTTCCTTACTTGCAAAACCAAACCTTTAGCTGCAACGGATTGGCCGGTTTTGGCTATTTGTACGTAATCTTCTCTTTTTTTTAAAGAAGTAAGGATCATCTGATCTATGCGCTTAAACGCTTGCGCCCTTTTTTACGACGGCTACTTAATACTTTACGGCCTCCTGCAGTGCTCATGCGCTCACGAAACCCGTGTTTGTTCTTACGTCTACGATTGCTCGGCTGAAATGTACGCTTCACTTGAAGGCTCCTGTAAATTTTATTTTTAACTTATCTAAAGAGCAAGTTTTTATATAGAAAATTTTATTTTAGTCAATAAAATTATTATACTCTGCGTATATTTCTACAACAATTTAAGAACAAGTAGACTAACTGTCGTTTTTTATCGAAAAATAAAATATCTATTATTGAATATCCATTAATTGATAAGTTGATGTTTTTAACTAAAGATACTAGTATGGTTTTGTGAAATATTTAAAGATATATATAATATAAATATAAGGTGCATATTAAGCTAATATTCGGTTTGGTTGATGAATAATAAGAGATTTTTTATGTTAAAAAAAATGCAAAAAGGTTTTTCATTAGTGCAGCTATCAGTAGCTATATTTATGATGACTGTAATATTGGCTCTCTTGGCGTTAGGTCATAATTATGTGAAAAAAACTCAGTTATATTCAATAATTAAAGAGCAGGAACAAGTTAAAAATGCTGTTTATGAGTTTAGAAAAAATTATGGCTCCATGCCCGGAGATTATCAGTCTGCGGACTTAAAATGGCCAAAATGCAGAGAGTATTTTAAAGAGTCAGGATGCAATGGCAATGGCGATTGGATAGTTGCGCCTGATCATGGATTGGAAGCTGAAATATATAAGTTATGGATACATTTGTTTTTTGCTGATTTATATCCTATGCCGTTTTTATCAGATACTATACAAGATTCTGTCTTGGGTATAAATATACCGGCATCAAAATTTACACCCGCAGGAATAACTGTTATATTTGATGATCAGCATACTAACGCAACAGCAGGTGACGGTCTGGATTCAGGAGGTAGAAATCTAAAGAAAAATATCATTATATTCGGTGGTGTGCAGTCTAAAGGTTTTGGTATAGCTAATGCTACTGTTTTTTCTGCAAGTCAAGTAAAGAAGTTAGATGAAAAAATAGATGACGGTAATCCTGTTTCCGGTAATGTAATTGCAGTCGGAAAAGCAGGTAGTGGCGAAGATGATTGCATTGATAATACGGTAGAGCCAAATATCTATAATATAGACGCAAAAGACTTGACCCCGTGTTCTATAGCATTTGTACTCTAGATTAGACAGTATAAAAAGACTATGAAGCTAGAGTAAGTCGTGCTATGATATTTCTGTATTCACTGGATTTTCGAAAGAAAGTATTAAAAACAAAAGCAAACCAAGGTTTATCATTTGAAGCAATAGACGCTAGATTTTGTATATCAATATCAGCGATGTTGATACGTATTTTACCCCCCATTAAAATGGCGCAAAGTCCTTGCATTTTGAATATAGCACTGATTTTGCAGCATTTTTATGACTACGTTAATAATATATTAAATATTGACTTATATTGTTATGGCTATGCCAAACAAGAAAGAAACAGTTCACCTTCTCCCCTTCGTCAACTTCCGGCCTTCGGCATCCAGTCTCCTCAGGGGAGAAATTGCCGGCTAGTCCTTTAACT
>JBIKME010000043.1:0-7679 GCA_044359415.1 Rickettsiales bacterium
TCCGCTTATAGGCTGGAGGCATGAGATAGAGCTTTTAACGGTTGATGATGCTAAACAATGGTATCAAACCTATTATGCGCCAAATAATGCCATATTGATTGTTTCAGGTGATGTTACTGAGCAGGAGCTTAGGCCTTTGGCTGAGAGATATTACGGAAAAATTAAGGCAAAGGATATACCGCAGCGTAAAATTATACGGGAGCCAAAGCATATTTCTCCTGTAAGCATAACTCTTTCTGATGACAAAGTAATAAAAACACAGTGGGTCCGCTATTATCTGGCACCAAGTCAGAACACAAAGGACGCGGATCTTTGCTATGCGCTAATAGTGTTGTCTTATGTTTTAGGAGGAGGTGATACCAGTAGGTTATATCAGAATTTAGTTGTGGATAAATCTATTGCTGCAACTGTTGGAAGTTACTACGATGATCTGCAGATAGGAGAGGCAATTTTTGGCATTTACGCTACTGCTGCTAACAATATTGAAAATGATACGGTAAGTGCCGCAATTGAAAAGGAGATAGAGAATATAAAAACTCGCTCTATCACCGCCGATGAGCTTGAGCGCGCTAAAAATGCTATTATTGCTGATACTATATACGCAAAAGAGGATTTAAAAACCTTAGCATATTTATATGGTCAAATTATTGCTAGCGGTGTAGACATAAATTATGCTGAAAATTGGGAAAATAATATAAATTCAGTAACTGTAGAGCAGATAAACAAAGCAGCCAATTTAGTGCTAAAGCCAGAAAATTCCGTAACCGGAATTTTGCTAAAAAATAATAAAAAGGCATTGGTAGAATGAGTCTTACAAAATCTGAAATTAATTTTGTAATTTTTTTCATGCTTAGTGCTTTTTTGTTTCTAAGTTTTCCGCAGATAGATCTACATATATCGGCTTTATTTTATGATAAGGAAGATAAATTCTTTTTATCTAATAATTTCTTGTTAGTTTTTTTACATGAGTCGGTTAAATATATCACTATAGCTTGCTGTGTTTTGTGGGTTGGACTCTTAATTTTAAATTTTGTTACTAAAAAGCAATATATATCAAACTTAATACTTGTGTATTTAATATTAGCTTTATCTTTTGGACCCGGATTAGTAGTCAATACCGTATTTAAAGAAAACTGGGGCAGGGCTAGACCTGCTCATATTGAACAATTCGGAGGGGATAAGATATTTTCACCTCCATTTGCAATCTCAGATCAATGTGAAGAAAACTGCTCTTTTTTAGCAGGCGATCCATCGGTGGGATTTTATTTTATAGCTTTAGCTTTTGCTATTCCTGTAAGGCGTAAGCAATTTATGGTGTTGGCAATGAGTTTGGGGATAATTTTTGGTACTGCAAGGGTGATGCAGGGGGTTCATTTTGTAAGTGACGTAATTTTTTCAGGATTCTTTACAATTTTAGTATGTTATTCTTTGCATAAGCTGCTGGTTAGTTTTAAATAATATCAATCTAGTAACATAGAGCTAGATATATAACGCCTTTGTGCCATGACCGGGTTTTTGTAGATATCTTAAGTTTTCGATTATAGACAATTTTATATAAAATATATGAAACTATGCTATAATGATATCTGTAGGGAAAAATATATGAAATATTTTATTATTGCATCATTTTTGTTATTAGCGTCCTGTGGTACCAGGGAAGATAGAGAACCTGTGGATGAAAGTAAAAAATTTTTAGGTATAATTAATAAAGATCAGTTTATACCAAGAGCATATAGAGATAAGCATTTTGATCATATACCGACTCCTGAAAATACCGATATGTCAAGATATGAGGGGCAGGACGAAAGCTATGAAAGAGGATATCAAGATGGCTGTCAGACCGCAACAAGCGCGATTGGAGAGGGTTTGGCCAGAATGCGTGGACCAAAGATTGATGCTAACGAATTAGCCTACAACTCCTGGTACTTGCGTGGTTACCAGGATGCCAGCTCATATTGTACATTTGCGATAGACTGGGAAACTCACTAAGAACTCACTAAGAACTCACTAAAGGGGGGTGTTTTTGAAGAAAAATATATGGCTTTTGGCAATCGTCTTTTTTATTCCAGGATGTGAGTTTCTTCATATGAACCCAGGTTGGGCGAAGACTGCCGATTTTAATATGGATCCTCCTGACGGTCCTGAAATATATCAGCAAGGTTATAAGGATGGTTGTCAAAGCGGTTATTCTGCCTACGCAACTAGTTTTAATAAACTGTTTTTTACATGGAAACAAGATCCTGAATTAGCTCAAAATGAAGTTTACTACAAGATTTGGAAAGACGCTTATTCATATTGTGCGTTGTGGGGAATGATGGGCGATGAGCATGGACTTGGTAACTGGAGATAGATATGAAAAGAACTATGTTAGTGGTAATCGTAATATTAATAAGCCTTACTTCTTGCAGTCTTTTTAGACCTCGTGTTGGTCCTCCTTGGATGCAAAAGCTACTACTTGAAGGACCGGAGGGGCCTACAAAATTTAAACAAGGGTGGAAAGACGGTTGTGAAACGGGAATTTCTGCAACCTCGAACCGTTTGCAAAGAAGCTTTTATAAATTTCAGCAGAATTATGAATTGTCACAAGATCAGGTGTATTATTCTGGTTGGAAAACAGCATTTGATTACTGTCAAAGATATGTATTTCAGTATTTGAGAAGGAATATGATATAATAATGAGAAATATAATATTATTAATATTAATCTGTTTAGCTGTTACATCATGTAAAGGACAGATATTTTCTAGTAAAAGTATTATGGCGCCAAAGCCTTTTAAAATGGGGGGGCCGCCAAAGGACTCGCATCCTGATTACTTAGAAGGTTGGAATGCAGGCTGTAATACCGGGCTTTCAACAATGGTACCGGGATATTATAAGAGTTTTTATGCTTTTGAGCAGGATCCATACAAGTCAAATAATCCAATGTATTATAAGGCCTGGCAAGATTCTTATCACTATTGTAGACAATATGCATTCCGTTTTGTTTGGGATTCTTACGATAAAAGCGGCCATAAAACAGATAATAATATTTGTGTCTTATGTCCAAATGAACTGAGGTAGTTAAACCCGCTGTTAGGAAGATAATATGAAATTTTTACCATTTACTTTTATAATATTAACTCTTTGCGGTTGTTATAATGCTCCCGATGCGGTCAAGCCTATGTCTTGGCTTTTAGATCAGGTCCCAAAGGATGCCCCGGAAGCATATAAGCAGGGCTGGTTAGATGGTTGTGAAAGTGGTATGTCATCTATGACTAACACGGCATTTAAGACCTTTTATTCATTTAAACAAAATAAACAATTAAGGGCAGACCCTAATTACTATAAGATCTGGAAAGATACTTATACATTTTGTAGACATTATGCTTATGGAACTCTTCGGCAGGCTAACATGAGGATGAGATTGCCTAACGAACCCAATGATTTTTTGACTAGGTTTATGGGTACAAATAATATATTTGAATCCGGATTGCTACAATTGTGGGGACCAGGAGATACCCTTAAAATATTTACTAATGGCGGAGATGTCGGAGGTGATTTGGGTAGTGATCTTGGTATGGGAGGTGTACTTGATTTTTCAGGCGACTCTGTTATGAACGGTAAAGGAAGTAATCCTGTTATGAACTGGGATCTTAACGATTGATTTGCAAGTTGGTATTTGTCAACGCAAAGTTACTTATCTTAATTGACTAAGCAAGCGTATTTAAGGCTATTTAGATAGAGGGTGAGCAGTCATTACTCGAGAAAGGAAAGGAAAACGCTCCACATGTAATGGCTGTTATACGCCATTTTGCTTTGAACTTATTGCAGCAAAATAAACTCAAACGTCAGTCAATTAAAGGAATGCGGAAAATATGCGCCTGGGATGACTCGGTGCTGCAAGAAGTTATCACTGGAAAAAAATCTTCATGAGGTGGCCCTGGGTAGTTGTGTAATTTGTAATAGTCTCAACTTGATGTGACAGGTTAGCCCGTTGATGTATTTTTTGACATACGATCAAGTTGAGATTGTCAACCTTGCTCATCCAGATATGTTTTCCTTCAAGAAAGGTTTGCATTGGTGTTCTGCCACAGCACATTTTTCCTTGATGAGTACGTTCATTATTGTAACATTCTATCCAAACATCAACAGCTTTTTGTAGCTCTTCAGCCAGATTTTATAATACTACTTTATTTTTGATGATTCTTTCGTTAGTTTGTAACGTGAGGCTACTCCGTCTTTAAAGGTTAACTTCTCAATTATCATCAAACAGGATAACCTCACTTTTTTCAAGTGTTTGTCACATTAACTCTGAACTATTACAATTTAATGCCTGATGAGAATCTTATGCAATTATGGATAAGTTTACAACTTACCCACAATCCCACAAGCACAACAATATCAAATTAAACAAAATTGATGTTGTTGTGATTAAAATGACCGCCATTTTAAGATTTTTTTGGTCTAATTTAGGGGCGTAGTACACCCTTCCAATTCAGGCCATCAGGCACAACTGCGATACGTAATCACGATGTTACCAGCCGGGTTCTTACTATTATGAGGGCGGAGGAATATTAATGAAAATTAGAGCTTTTTTTGCGCCCATAGGATGTCTTTTGTGTTCTTGCTAGTCCATTGTTTTTATTAAGTTATTTGATGTTTTGGATAGTTAAACGCTTAATAAGCAATAAAAGACCTAAAAACAAGGAGTTAAATTAAATAGCTTGTAAACATCTAAGAAATGTCGTATATTTGTAAGTATGTATTGTCGTGTTTTTGTATTTATAACATATTGTATTATAATGAATAGAAAAAGAACATTAGAAGAAAGAGTTATGCTAAGAATATCCTTGAAAATGGATAGCGTTTTCTTGCGTGATGATTTTGATGATTTAGGCGGTTATGACCAAGTTGGCCGCTCATTACGCATGCTTGTAAAACAAGGGAAAATTGCAAAACTTGGATATGGTGTTTACACAAAATTAAAGCAGTCTATATTGACAGGCAAACCTATAACCTGCAAACCATTACCAGTTTTAGCAAAAGAAGCTTTAGAAAAATTAGGTGTTGAATTAACATCATCACAATTTACAAAAGACTATAACGAAGGTAGGTACACACAAGTTCCAACTGGTCGTCTTATAGGAGTAAAAGGCAGAATTAGCCGAAAAATAGGATACGAGGGAACATATGTCTATTATGACAGGACGGCCTAAAAAAGAAATTTTTGAAGAAATTGCTTAAATAAATAAACTTGAATACGCTGCGTTTGCAGAAAAAGATTGGTTTTTTACTCAGGTACTTAATGTTATCAGTGGAATTAAAATTGATGGATTCCAAATAGTATTTTCTGGTGGTACAGCCCTTGCAAAATCACACCAATTAACAAATCGTTTTTCAGAAGATATTGATTTCAGAGTTATTGCGGAAGAATCCGCCAATACCAGAGGTAAACGTTCTGAATTCAAAAAAGCTGTTAAATTAAGTGCTCTGGCCTGGAGAATCCCAGATAGAGTGAGAGGGTCGCATACAGATGACCCTTCCATAGTAAGGCATATTCATGACCTGGCTATTTTAAAAGATATAGCTATGAGCTCCGAAGATTTTACAACTATGGCTTTAAGTTCTATACAAAGTGATGATTCCAGCCCTAGGAACAACCCATCGTTTGCAGGCAGTTCTATAAAAGATAAGTTTAGTAATATGTTTTCTATTTTAGAAAATGATGCAGAATATCCAAAAGAATATGAACGATTTGTAAAAATGATGTCATATGCTCTTTATGAGCACCAAGTTCCTGATTTTAAATCCGCAACTAAAGCGGTAAAAGAATTGGCAGATAAAGTTCTATCTACATATCATACAGTGTAAAACTTATGTATGATCCAGTTATATGGCGCTATTTAAGTTTAAGTAAATTCTTAGATTTATTAAGTAAACAACGACTTTATTTTAATAGAATAGATTTTTTCGATGATCAATTTGAAGGAAGTTGGCCAAGTAATTCTATAGTTAGTCAGGCTGAAAGGGCAAGAATTGATGAAGAAAAAAATCAAAGGGGCTAGATGGTGCCGATGCTGAAATTGCTGAACCGGTGGAGTATACTATCGATTCTACTTTCGCAAATTGTTGGTATATAGATAATTTTGAATCTGCTGCAATGTGGAAATTATATTCTGATTCTAATGACAGCATAGCAATTAAATCCAGCAAATCAAAATTGAACCAATTATGAGCACATGTTACGCACAACACTAAAAAATAATAATATCAGCCAAAGTTGGAATAGTTTACGTGACGTACTATCCGTGCAGCGCAGTATTACAGCAAGCTTTGCTACTCAAGATGGTGCAACCGTTAATATAAGAAAGGCAACTACGCCAGATCATGCTCACGTAACATATATGCCGCTTTAGATATAAACAACAATCCGGGAGGAATAAAAAAAATCGTGACATAATTAACGAATCTTCCATTTTGTAGTGCCATTAGAAAAAATAATGTTAGGTAATATATTGAAATATAAGGATTTATTTTTTAGCGTATTAAAGATGGGCTAAAAACACGTATTAAAAAAATTAAAAATCATTGTGACGACTTTCACAAGGCTATTAATCTTGCCTTCCAGATTAATTATTGAAAAGTGGAAATACTATATATGGGCGAAGTCCCTTGCCCCGTTTACTTGTTGCTCAAGGTGTTGGCGCATATTTTTGAATATGGAAAGCGGCAAATGATTGTTGTTCCCTTGCCAACGGTACTTTCAATATCAAGCTCGCCGCCATGCAGGTTTTCTAACATTTGCTTTACGGAATATAGCCCAAGACCGTTGGTGGAAACCTCAACGAAATTTGGCGCTTTTAAATTATTAAAAGGCTTTACTGCCTTATGTATATCATCAATACCGTAGCCTTCATCTTTAAAAATTATGCTTAAGTGATTATCGTCGGCATTGATTTTAATCCAAACTTTCTTGCCTTCGTTTTTAGGGCTGTATTTAATAGCGTTTGATAAAAGATTTATACATATGCGTAAAATATATTTACGCTCACTTATAAGGCGATAAGGATTATCATGGCTATATTGCTTTATGATTTCAATTCCCCTGTTTTTTGCGGAGTGTGACTCCATCGCAATTACCTCGTCGAGTACCTCTTCTACACTTACCATCTCATTTTTTAGTTCTTTCTGTCTTTCCTCTATTTTTTCGGCATCAACAAGTTCATTTACTATTTCAATAACGCTACTAACTATTTGTTGGATGTTGCCGGCATACTCAATATATTGCGGATTATTTTTACCAAAATGCTGATCTTTTATAATCTCAGCAAAACCCAAAGCACTTGATAAAGGAGAGCATATGTCATGTGCAAGAATTCTCATGAAGCGCTTCAGGTTGTTGTTTGCCTCTTCTAACTCCTCTTTAGCGATAGCCAATTCATGGTTGGAGATGCGCAAGCGTCTAAAATACGACTGCACATGCACAATTTGTTTGGCTAGCATATGAAGCTCGTAAGTTTTAGGACGAGTTATATAGATATTCTGGCGTAACTCTTTACTTTTAGAAAGTCTTGAAGCAGCGCCTGCAAGCTCGACTATCGGGGCAACAAGAGTTTTTCTCATCCGCGCGGCTATGTAGATAAACAGAAGGCCAATAACTGTAAAGCCGAAAATTAATGGCAGCAATGAATTATAAAAGGT
>JBIKME010000044.1:0-7560 GCA_044359415.1 Rickettsiales bacterium
TGGACCAAGATACTTTCTCCTCTGTCTTGCTTGCTTCTTATCTTTATCCCAAAAGCTTTCAACCTCATAAAGATATATACGGCCTTTTATCTTCTGTTCCACCACGTACGACATAGTAGCAAATCCTTACAAGTTAGTAACAAAATATCCAACAAAAAAACGTCTATTAGCAACGTATTTTTATATTACAATATAATTATTTACTCATGGTTATTATATTGAAAATTCAATTCAGGTTATAAAATAAGAACAGCCTCCACGCTCAAATAACAGCCCAGAAAAACCTCCTTCAATTTTACGATTTTATAGTGGCAAAATGATAATTTCGATTTACACACTATCATTAGCATAAACCACCTTGCAAACAATATTAACAGATTGTATTATAATGGTATATTCAGATTATGCCAACAATTTATTTTCTATATGGTGAATTATTTGGGCTAATTACGTCCTTAACTCCCCAAAAGGTTACAAATTTTTGGTTGCGCTACTAATAATTTACATATTCGGATATCTTGGACCACCACTTCCTTCAGGACATACCCATTTAATATTTTGCGAAAAATCTTTAATATCACATGTTTTACAATGGATGCAATTTTGCGCATTAATTTGTAACTTCTTAGTACCGGCATCTTCTATATACTCATAAACTCCGGCAGGACAAAAGCGCTGTTCCGGACCGTCATAATGAGCAAGATTGAAGCTAACAGGAATGTTATTATCCTTTAATGTAAGATGACAAGGTTGATCCTCTTCATGATTCGTATTTGAAAGCTGAACTGAGGTTAACCTATCAAATGTAATTTTCCCGTCAGGCTTCGGATATAGAATTTTTTTACAATCTTTTGCCATTTTAAAACAAGTATGATCAGAATGATTTTTTAATGTCCAAGGCTCCTTACCACATAATATGGTACTCAGTAATGAATGGGCTATTCCTGCATATAGACCGCTCTTAAATGCCGGTCTGATATTTCTAACTTTTTTCAGCTCTTTATAAATAGATGACTGTTTTAAACTAATCTCATAGGCAGATAAATCATCTGCCAAACCATTTAATGCGTCACTAATAGCATCGGCTGCTAACATACCAGACTTCATCGCATTATGCGTTCCCTTGATTTTAGGAACATTTAAAAAACCTGCCGCACAGCCTATAATAGCGCCTCCCGGAAAGGTTAAATTAGGCATTGATTGAAAACCTCCTTCATTTAAAGCTCTTGCTCCATAAGAAATACGCTTGGCGTTCTCAAACACACCACGTATAGTAGGATGAGTTTTAAATCTTTGAAACTCCTCATAAGGGTTTAAATAAGGATTTTGATAATCAAGTCCGACTACGAAGCCCACAGCCAACTGATTATTCTCCAGATGATACATAAATGATCCGCCATATGTTTGATTATCAAGTGGCCAACCTATTGTATGAGTTACAGTTCCTTGCTTGTGATTTTCCGGTGATATTTCCCAAAGTTCTTTTATACCGATTCCATATGTTTGAGGGTCAGAGTGACTTCGCATATTAAATTTTTTCATCAACTCTTCGCTTAAAGAACCTCGGCACCCTTCAGCAAGTAAACTATACTTGCTTCTTATTTCAATGCCTTGTTGGTAAGTGTCTTTCTTTTTGCCATTTTTTGATATTCCCATATCACCTATTATAACACCTGCCACTTTGCCGTTTTCGTATAATATTTCCGATGCTGAAAATCCAGGATATATCTCAACCCCCAAGTTTAATGCCTGCTCTGCTAACCACCTGCAAAAATTCCCTAAAGATATAATATAATTACCGTCATTTTTCATCTGAGGCGGGGTAGGAAGATGTAAGGCGCCACTTTCTGAAAGAAGCAAGAAGTTATCTTTTGTAGACTTAGTATTTAAGGGAGCATTTTTTTCTTTCCAATCAGGAATCAGCTCATCCAGAGGTGTTATTTCAATAACAGCTCCAGATAATATATGAGCGCCTACTTCTGCTCCCTTTTCAATCACTACTATATTAGCATCAGGTGATTTTTGTTTGAGTCTTATTGCCGCAGATAAACCTGCTGGTCCGGCACCTATAATTACAACATCAAACTCAATCGAATCTCTTGACATACTTTGTCCTTAATTTAATTATTAAACTGTCATTATAAGGCAAAATGCTTTTTTATAAAAGTTTTAAATTTATCCGGAATTTAAATTACGCCACTTTATAAAACGCCTCAAGAGTTTGGTAACAACATTTGGTAAAGAGCTATTAAGTTATTTGCACAGTTATTCTGGGTGAGTTTGAATTTATAGACGTTTATAATTTAATAAATTTTTTACAGGTGAACCATTTTACAGGTGAACCATTGTATATTTGATTGTTATGATTGCATCATAGCAATATTGGCTGTATTATTGCCCTTCTTTTATTGTAAAAATTAGTGTTATGAAAAAATATTATCCGCAAGTAAATGCAAATCCTGATTTTCCTAAAATTGAGGAAAATATTATAAATACGTGGAACAAGCAGCATAGCTTTGAACAATCCATTGAAAATCGTTTAGCGTATAAAGATGGTAAAAATAATGAGTTTGTCTTTTATGACGGGCCACCATTTGCAAATGGTTTACCGCATTACGGTCATTTACTGACAGGATTTGTAAAAGATATATTCGCCCGTTATCAAACAATAAGAGGTAAAAGGGTTGAGCGCAGATTTGGCTGGGATTGTCATGGTCTACCAGCAGAAATGGGTGCTGAAAAAGAGCTTGGAATTTCAGGACGGCATAAAATTGTAGAATATGGTATTGATAAATTTAATGAAAAATGCCGCGCATCCGTGATGCAATATTCCGGTCAATGGAAGCAATATGTAGAGCGTCAGGCCAGATGGGTAGATTTTGACAATGACTATAAGACTATGGATATAGGTTACATGGAATCTGTATTATGGGCTTTTAAAGAGCTTTATAAAAAAGGTCTTATATATGAATCAATGCGTGTAATGCCATATAGCTGGGCCTGCGAGACGCCATTATCTAATTTTGAAACCAGAATGGATAATGCCTACAGGGATAGAACAGATAAGGCAGCAACTGTTGCATTTAAATTAAAAAATAGACCAAACAACGCCCCCAACGCTAATATATACAATATTTTAGCATGGACTACTACACCATGGACTTTGCCATCTAACCTAGCTTTAGCAGTAGGAGAAAAAATAGATTATACCTGCTTGGTAAAAGATAATGTTTGTTATATACTGGCTAGCTCATCTTTAGAAAAATATGAAAAAGATATAATTGCAAAAGCTTTTAATACAAATCAAGACTCCACAAATCAAGACTCCAGTGTAGAAAAATTTAAGATCAAAGGCATAGATCTTGTTGGGATAGATTACGAACCGCTATTTAGCTATTTTGCCGAAAAAGAAAATGCCTTTAGAATAATTTCAGCTGAGTTTGTTACCGAGGGAGATGGTACTGGTATAGTCCATTTAGCCCCAGGTTTTGGAGAGGATGATTTTGATGTTTGTAGAAAAGAAAATATCGCAGGTTTATTAGATCCTAAAACCCAGGTTATTTGCCCTGTTGATAACTCAGGTTGCTATACTGATGAAATTTTTGATATTGATGATGGTAAAATCAGCCTAAGCCTCAAGGGGTTAAATGTTATAGCTCAGACTACAGGACTATTAGAGTCTGAACCTTATAAGCCTGAACAATTAGAAAAAAACGGCTTAGTTAATTTAAGAATACTCACATATTTAAAACAGACAGGTAAACTAATTAAAACCGAAGATTATACTCATAACTATCCTCATTGTTGGAGAACAGATACTCCACTTATATATAAAGCTGTTCCCAGCTGGTACGTTGAGGTTACTAAATTCAAAGATCGCATGGTGCAATTAAATCAAGAGATCAACTGGATACCAAATCACGTAAAAGACGGGCAATTTGGTAAATGGTTAGAAAATGCTCGCGATTGGTCAATTTCTAGAAATAGATTCTGGGGGGCTCCTATTCCCATATGGCGCTCTGATAATCCAAAAAATGATAAATTATATGTTTTTGGAAGTATCAAAGAGTTAGAAGAGTTTTTTGCTGTAAAAGTTAACGATTTGCACAGACCTTTTATTGACAGCTTAACAAAACCAGACCCGGAAGATTCAAAATATACATTAACCAGAGTAGAAGATGTTTTTGATTGCTGGTTTGAATCAGGATCAATGCCATATGCCCAGGTTCATTATCCTTTTGAAAATAAAGATTGGTTTGAAACACATTTTCCAGCTGATTTTATTGTTGAGTACGCAGCCCAAACACGCGGCTGGTTTTATACATTGATGGTTTTATCGGCAGCATTATTTGACCGCCCTCCATTTTTGAATGTAATATGTCATGGCGTTGTCTTAGATGAAAAAGGACAAAAGCTGTCCAAACGTTTAAACAACTACGCTGACCCTATGGATGTATTTAACAAATTTGGCTCTGACGCAATGCGCTGGGTAATGGTTTCAGCTCCAATTATGCACGGCGGCGAACTACTTATAGATAAAGAAGGAAACATGGTACGTGATGCCGTAAGATTGGTTATGAAACCAATCTGGAATAGCTTTAGCTTCTTTACTTTATACGCAAATGCCGATGGAATTGAGGCGCGTTTTACAGAGTCTTCAGATAATCTAATGGATCGCTATATTTTAGCAAAATGCAAAGCATCGGTAATTGAACTACAGAAAGCTATGGATGCGTATGACACTCCTCTTGCATGCAGTATTATCCAAAATTTCTTTGAGGCATTAAATAACTGGTATATTAGAAGAAACAAAGATCGCTTCTGGAGACGAGAGCAAGACGATGATAAATTTGAAGCCTATAATACATTATATAGCATTTTAAATATTATGTGCCGGGCTATAAGTCCGTTATTACCTCTTCTTTCTGAAGAGATATGGACGGCAATAGAAAAAGGTAACGCTAAATCGGTGCATTTACAAGATTTTCCAAATGTACAACATATAGCTGACGAAGCTCATTTAATGCAAAATATGGATCGCGTAAGGGATATTTGTAACGTAGCATTATCAATTAGAGGCGCTGAAAATCAAAGAATAAGACAACCATTGGCAAGCTTAACAGTTATAGACAAAGATCCGCTAAGACTGGAAGGATACGCAGAAATAATCAAAGATGAGGTTAATGTAAAAGAGGTAATTTTCAGCAGTAATATTCAAGAATTTGCAGCTCTTACTTTAAAAGTTAATTTTCAACTTCTTGGCAAGCGCTTGCCAAATAAGATAAAAGATATAATTTCCATGATAAAGCAGGAAAAATGGCAAAAATTAGATAACGGGTCAATAGAAGTTGCAGGAGAAAAGCTATCTGAAGAAGAGTGCTCATTACAATTAATACCTAAAACAAAATCAGGCGCTCAGAGCTTATCAAGTAACGACGCACTGGTTATTTTAGACCTTAATGTTACTAAAGAATTGCATATAGAAGCTATAGCTAGAGATTTAGTACGATTTATACAGCAGTCCAGAAAAGACGCTAATCTTGATATATCGGATAGAATTAATATAAACATTCAAAGCCGCAATGAAGATATATTAATAGCATTAGATAGCTTCGGCAAATACATATGCCAGCAAACATTGTCTGATTTTATTAACAATGAAAGCATAGACAAATTTCATTTTAGCTTTCAGCAAAAAATAAATGGTGATGATGTGTCATTAGTTTTTTTTAAGGCAGATTAGATTTTCTAATATATACAAGACTATCAGGAATTCTTTAATAGTTTAGTTAATAAGGATATGATATTTAGTGTAAGATAAATTTTTACTCCTTTACAGGTAATATTTCTAAAACAGATAATTAGGTTTTTTTATGGAAAGTATTGGAATAATAGGAGCAGGTGGTTGGGGTACCGCTTTAGCAATTGCTATTTCTAATGCGGATAATAACGTTCTAATTTACGCCCGTAACGCAAAAATTGTAGATGATATTAATCAAAAACATTCTAATACAAAATATTTAAACAATATCATACTATCGGATAAAATCTCTGCTACAAGTAATATTTCTCTTTTATGCGCGCTTAAAAAAATTCTACTTGTCGTTCCTTCTCAAACATTAAGAGACACATGTAAATTATTAAAGAATAATGGCATTTCATCAGATTCGATTCTGATTATATGCTGCAAGGGGATTGAGAGAGATAGTAATAAATTAATGAGTGAGGTTGTATCAGAGATTTTGCCTGACAATCCTATAGCTATATTATCAGGTCCAAACTTTGCTCATGAAATAGCACTAGGTCTACCAGCCGGAGCTACATTAGCTTGCACAAGTGAGGATTTGGGAATGGATTTAGTTAAATCATTGGGCAGTAGTACATACAGAATCTATTACTCCTCTGATGTTATAGGCGCGCAAATAGGTGGGGCAGTAAAAAATGTTTTAGCTATCGCTTGCGGCATAGCAATCGGAAAAGGTCTTGGAGAAAACGCTCGTGCCTCCCTGGTTACAAGAGGGATAGCTGAAATATCTCGACTATGCGAAGCTACAGGCGGTAATATGCAGACATTAATGGGTTTAAGCGGTATCGGTGATATTATACTTACATGCGGTAGTTTGAAATCAAGAAACATGTCATTTGGTTATGAATTCGCTCAAGGAAATATTTCTCATAGTGATAAATTAGATAAGTTGGTAGAAGGTGTGGCAACATCTTACTCAGTCTGCAATTTGGCAAGATCTTTAAATTTAGATATGCCTATATGCGAAGCGGTAAAGAAAATTATTTATGAAAGGCAAGACATTAATGATGCAATAAGCAAGTTACTGCACAGAAAATTAACAAAAGAGTAAACAACATAAACATTTTCTAACAGAAAATTTGTAGCTATCGTTATCGCTTATTATTTCTGCTATGGCACTAACTGTTTCTCAAATCATGTGTCTGACAAAATAATTTTACCAGAATTCGAGATGTATTTTGCCTTTTATGAAGTACGGTTAATCAAAACTTAATGATTTAGCAAGTTTCTTTTTAACAAAAATATAAATGTAATTGGCGTGAATTGGTTATCACCGAAAATTATATAGAATCCCACATGATAGGCTTACTATCTTTATCAAAAGCCATGCTACCGCCTTCTACGAACTGAACGGCCATATACTTACCGTGACCCACGTGAGATCCATCATAAAGAACCGGTTTTACTTCTTTATCGTTAAACATTTTACCCTGGGCCTTACCACGCTTAGCAGGATTATTCTTAGACATAATATTACCATTAATTAAATTTGAAGGTTATTTTCAACATTTACACCATTTTGTCAAGAAAAAGAGTTGGCCAAAAATCCGATATAGAAACAATTTAGGAAAGTTAAATAATTTTGTAACTATTTTCCAAGATTTTTTAAATATTTTGAATAAATTTTGGCATGTTTTAGTTAGACTTGACCAAGCTTAGATCTTTTTATCACTATATAGACTGGAATAAAGTTAATGAGGCCCATAGTAATTGGGATTATGAAACAGAAGGGTTAACTGAAGCCGGAGCTGCTA
>JBIKME010000122.1:0-4197 GCA_044359415.1 Rickettsiales bacterium
GAGTTAATTTAGCAATATCTTTAGCGTATTGCATAATTCTACAACCTTCAAATACATCTTTAAGTACTATTATATCATAAGGTTATAAACTATCTCCCACGTCATCTCCATGAAAAAAATAATTCATGCATTATGATAGTATCTTCTTAGTAAACTTACCACTTGGTTAATTAGTACACCGAGTAGGTACCCAAATGCTCAATTAATATCTTTGTGCCTATGGCAATTAGGCATAAACCACCCAATCCTTCAGCAATCTTGCCTGCTTTTGTTCCAATATAATGCCCCGTCATAATGCCTATTGTTGCCATAATAAATGTAGCAGTGCCAATCATACAAGAAATTATCCAGATATTTGCATCTAGCAAAGCAAGTGTAATGCCAACGGCCATTGCATCAATGCTTGTACCAATTGCAGTGAGAATTAGGATACTTAATTTATGCGATTCCTTGCGCTCTTCATGCCCCTCCTGGAATCCTTCATAAATCATCTTCCCACCAATTGCAGATAGAATAATAAAGGCTACCCAATGGTCAATGGATTCAATAAATTTACTAGCTAGAATTCCAAACATCCACCCAATAATAGGAGTTATTGCTTCTACTGTGCCAAATATCATACCTATACGCAGAGCGTAGGTTAATTTTGGCTTACGTAAGGCAACACCTTTCCCTATTGCGGCCGCGAACGCATCGGCTGACATACTGAATGCAAGGATTGTATTTGAAATGATACTCATAAAATGCTCCCACTGGCTTAGACAAAAATACATAACCGCAGGGCTGCCAGTATGAGCCCTGAGAAATGTACTAGTCTCGCCAAACGCAGAAGCGTCGATTCAACCATGTGCATTGCACAAGTATGTTGACTGAATCCCAAAAGGAGGCTACTCCCCAATTACATACTTATGAATAACACCGTATTATTTAGGAAACAAGAGTTTTTCATGTATTGCATGTTGGGACTTCTAGAGTAATTTATATTGCAAAAAGAATTGTGTTACCTGCAGTAAAGATTGCGAAACTAGAAGGCGCAAAAAAAAGTCCGCTTGCTAGAATTATCTTTCTTAACTTTTTAAATGCTTCATGCGTCAATCAAGGATTCGAACTTCCGACCACATTTTGAGAAAGCATTGCATTTACTGAGTTTGTTTGTAACAAATAGCCAGAAAAATTGGCAACTGCCTCTCGTTTTTCCGTTCGTAATATACTTACTAAGGGGAGCCATTCTTGACAAGTAGCCAAATCAGCAAACAAGTTGAAGGGTTTTCTCAAGGAAAACCGCAGTGTTGCGCCCTCTAATTCCAAGTTCGAAAACACATATCCCAGCAACTGGCGCTTTTCATCGATTGTCGAACTCTCAAAAAGATCATATGCATGTGAAGCCAAGGTAATCAAAGAGCTTAGAGCTATTTTGAACTGTTCGTTTCCTTTGTGGTGCTGTTCTAACAACTGGTTTATTTCCTGCTGCCTATTGATCAGTTGGGATAGCAGGTAACGGCTGAACAGCTTGTTACCCTCATGGTTAAAGGCTACCCAAATGTCAATGCTAATTTACATTCCCCCTAGTGTGCTAATTTAAATTCCCCCCCCTAAGGCATAAGAACTCCATTATATTTTATTCATGTTTGTTACATTGAAAAAGTTGTTGGAAGTCATGTTTATTTTGTAGCGCGCTCAATAACGCTGGCAAAAAATGAACATGACTGATGTCGTAAATTATTTTTTAATAGACTTAGCTCTATAACTAGGACCTTTGATCTGGAATATATTGGCATGATGTACTACTCTGTCTTTAATAGCGCTAGCTAATATATTATCGTCAAAAATATCTCCCCATTGGTCGAATGTCTTATTTGTAGTTATGATGGTTGATGATTGCTCATATCTTTTAGATATAACTTCAAAAAAATCATCGGCAGAATAATTAGATAATTTCTTAAAACCCAATTCATCTAATACTAATAACTCTGGTGATACATACTCATTTATTTTATTATAATATGAGTTATCAGCTTTAGACATATGCAATTGTCTTAGCATTTCTGATGTTGATGTAAATAGTACCTTATGTCCCTTCATTAGAGCTTTAATGCCAATAGCAATTGATAAATGTGTTTTACCTGTACCTGGATTACCAATAAATATTAGATTCTTTTTATCTGCTATAAATTGACATGTACAAGCATCATTAATAAGCTTCTTATCTATCGAAGGCTGGAAGCTAAAATCAAAATCCTCTATATTCTTATATGCAGGCAACTTAGCTTTGTGATAACGCTTCTTATAGCTGTTATCCCTCCGGCTATTAGTCTCATCTTCACATAATAATTCTAAGAACTCTATATAAGATAAAGAGTTATCATTAGCATAGGATATTCTTTCTTCCAAAGAATTAACTATCCCGGATAATTTAAATCCACGAAAATTATGTTTTAGCTTTTGAATGCTCATGGTTACATTGCTCCTGTTTTGAGGTTGATAAGTTCTTCATTACTTTCTAAAGGTAAATTATATGTACCGGCCTTACATATATTTTTGACTTGGCTGTATTTGTGTGCTCCAAAGTGAATAGCTCTCTTACACGATAAATCTATTACTTCATCGCTATAATGCTTACTTAAAGATAGAATCCCTCGTACTTGCCCTCTCCACATATTAGGAGATTCTTTTATAATTATATTAAACAATTGAGCTGCAAAATTACCTATATCTTTCATTTTTGCTTCATTTTTATGAATATAATCTCTATTGTCGGGTGAACATATTTTGTGTTTTGGGTAGTGGGAGAGGTTTGTCGAAAATTCTCCCTTACCTTTAAGTAGAGTATGTGAACATATTTTATTACCATTATAATAAATTCTTACAATTTTATCCGACAGTTCAACATTCACCTCTTTATCCGCATATTCATATGGAACTGAATAATAATTATTAAATATGGATATGTGACAATCCTTTTTATGAACCTTACGGTTAAAACACATAGATATGTTAAATGAAGAATCTGGAAGAGATGTTAATTTAGCTCTCTCTGTATCATTAAATAAGTCTATCGGACGCAATCTGGTAGTACCATGTATTCTGCTGTTGCAGTAATCATTTAACCAATCTAATAGTTGTTTATTTAAATCAGAATTATTTTTAAAGTTTCTACCTACAAAGAAGTTATTCTTGATATATTTTATACCACTTTCTACCTTACCTTTTTCTTGAGGCTTGCGAACCCTGCAAGGTACAATCTCAAAAGCATAATGATCTGATAAACCTTTATATAATGGCTGAAATGCAGGGATATAACTATGGCAGCAACATATTCGGATATGGGTATGTCAAATATTCGTAGCGGCCAGCCTACAGTAATATGGGAATTGCTACACATATTTGCTGAAAATCATGGTGTTATAAATTGGCGATCTGGAGAGGAATCTTTGCGGTTGAAAAAACGTAAATATCGCTTATGTCAAACCTTAAAGGATATATTTCAGTTACAGGATAATCCAACAGTTTGGGATGAAAAGGCGAAGCAGTATAGGGTAAGATTTAATATCTTATTGGATTAATACTTAATTATACCAAATATATCACTTAACCATTGCGCTTGTTAGATTAAAGCGAGTTTTCAAAAACTTTACTATAATTTTAGGAACATTTTGTTATACTGTGAATATGATACTTATTTGTAGATGGATATGGCAAAAGCAGATCAAATAATTCAATTACTTAAAAGTCATGCAGAAGGAGATGATGAACGCTTCTATACTATAGCTTTGCAGGTTGCTGCACACGAAGCTCATCGTGGCCATACCAAGTTGGCTCAAGAATTGAAACATCTTGTAGATTTAGCTAAAAGCAAAGGAAATAAGAAAAACAAAATTGTTACCTTAATCCAGCCAAAACATGAGTTGGGAGCACTCCTAACTGTAACCGAACCAAACATTAAGTTATCCAATCTTACTTTATCTCCAGAACAAAATAAAGTATTTGAAAGGCTAATTTTAGAATTCCACCAGCAATCCAAGCTCCAGCAGCATGGTCTTAAGCACAGAAGGAAATTACTATTATACGGCCCTCCTGGAACAGGTAAAACAGTGACTGCTTCAGCGCTTGCTAGTGAATTGAACATGCCGTTGTTTACTATCCGTTTGGATGGACTAATTACCAAATATATGGGCGAAACAGCTAGTAAACTTCGTC
>JBIKME010000164.1:0-3313 GCA_044359415.1 Rickettsiales bacterium
TTATGAGAACAGATCGGGGTTTATATTTTTTTGATGAATTTGATGCCATCGGCTCGAAAAGAGATTGCTCAAATGACGTAGGAGAAATTCGTAGAGTGTTAAATTCTTTTCTTACATTTATGGAAGAGGATAATTCTGATAGTCTTATAGTAGCTGCAACCAATCACATTGATCTTTTAGATTTCGCCTTGTTTAGACGGTTTGATGATGTTATCCGATATGAATTACCTTCTAGTAATCAAGTTCGCCAGATTGTTGAGAACAGGCTATACAAGTTTACACTAAAAGAAATTGATTGGGATGCACTTGAAAAAGAAGCAGCAGGATTAAGTCACGCTGAAATTACCCGTTCATGTGATGATGCTGCTAAAACCTCAGTATTAGAAAGGGATGGCACAATAGACACAAATGACTTAGTAAGGACACTCAAAGAACGAAAAAATGCCAATAATAAAAGTTAGGATGATATGCCACCACAAAAACATCCTCATATATTATTGCCAGATATTACTCAGACTAGATCATACACACGTAAAATAGGTGGTGGTACTTCTGAGTATAATATACCCGAACAAAATCCTACACAGCATTGAAATTTTCTCAGACAGGCATATAATACAGCCTTGGAAAATTATCGCCTTTTATGTGAACAAAATGGATTAACATCTGAGCAACGGGATAAAGGATTTACTGTAGAGGTAAAGTCACCGGATAATATAGGTTTAGAATATACAAAACTAGAAGATTCGCGTGGAAAGCAAAAGCTTGAAGTACTAAACGTAAAGCTTGATGATCAGGGCAAAATTATAAGCGCTGTAATTTATATTCCTCCACAAAAAATAGATTCTAAGTCCATCACAAAGAAAATAGATGATTATCAGGATCAAACAAAAAATACTAGATATGGACCTAAAAATAGGCAATTATTTAATACTGTTGACAATATAATAGCAGCAGACTTGCTAGCTTTCTGGACAGATAACATACCATTTCCAGCAAATGATGTATTATTTGGGTGGGAATTATGGCTTAGGGATGGAACTATAGATAATGTCAGAGAAGTAGCGCGTTCTTTGGGTGGGATTGTACTTTCCGAACATCACCTTAGATTTCCTGATCGTCAAATTTGTTCTGCCCATTGCAATCTTTCTTCCATACAAAAATTACGACTATCTACAAATGCACTAACTGGCTTTCGCTTTAATCGTACCCAATCAGATTTTTTTGCATCAATGGAGCCACGCACACAAAGGCAATGGCAAGATGAATTGGTAGGACGTTTAAACTATAACATGCAAAACAGCAGTGTATGTATTCTTGATACAGGGCTTTATGAAGAACATCCGATATTGAAACCAGCAATCCAACCCAAAGCTGTAGATACATACCACCCTGACTGGGGTAAGGATGATCATGATGGACATGGCACACAAATGGCTGGTCTAGCGCTGATTGGCGATATAACTCCATTACTAGAAGGTAATAGTAGGCTTGATATTACACACTATATTGAATCCGTAAAAGTATTTCCGTGTAGTGGGCATAATGCCAATGAACACATAGCTTCCATTACAGAAGAATCTATTTATCGTGCTGAAACAAATTATCCGCAAATTGATAGAGTATTTTGTCTATCATGGACAGTGTCACCTGAAGAAATAGAAGATGAACCAGTAAAATCATTAAATGGCCAACCAACTGCATTATCTGCTAAAATAGACCAGATGTCTTTTGGTACTGATAATGTACAAGAATGGCAGGTGGAGGATTCCAAAAAACGATTATTCTTTATTTCTGCTGGGAATGTACAAGGTAGGTTAACACATACTGAGTATCCATATGAGAATGATTTGTCTGAAATAGAAGAACCAGCACAAGCATGGAATGCTGTTACAGTGGGGGCATATACAAATAAATTATGGGTAACTGACTCTCAATATAACGAGTGGGAACCAGTTGCTAAGGCTGGTGAATTATCACCGCGTTCCCGTACAAGTGTAATATGGGGGAAAAAATCCTGGCCAGTTAAGCCTGATATTGTTATGGAAGGTGGTAATCATATTGGGAAGGGCAATATTCCACCTGAAGATCATCCTGACTTGCATGTACTTACAACTGGGAAGGATAGTCCTTTTTGCCACAGTTCAGATACAAGTTCTGCTAATGCTCAAGCGGCACGTTTAGGGGCGATGATAAGAGCGAAATACCCTAATTATTGGCCGGAAACAGCAAGGGGATTGTTAGTGCATTCAGCAAGATGGACAACAGCTATGTTGCAACAATCAAATGATCCTGCAAATGCTAATATGCAGCAAAAAATAAATCTATTACGCCGATATGGATATGGAGTGCCAAATAGTGAAATATTGCTTTCTAGCTTTAGTAACAAGCCATGCATTATAATTCAAGACTATCTCAAACCTTTTACTCGCAAAGAGGATAAACCATATGCAAATTATGGAGAGATGAATTTTTATCAACTTCCTTGGCCAAAAGAGCAACTAGAACAGTTATTTAGTGAAAAATTAAATTTACGTATAACATTATCCTACTTTATTGAGCCAAGCCCTTCGGAAAGACCGCCTAAGACAAAATATAGCTACGCATCTCATGACCTGCGATTTAAATTGCAAAGAGCTGGGGAGAATTATGAACAATTCTTGCAAAGGATTAATGCTGAAATGGCAGAAGCTGAGGCGCATGAAAGCGATCCAGAAAATATAGAGCAGATGATTGAAAATAATAATCGAGGACAAGATAATTGGCTTCTTGGTCCAATGGTTCGTGATCGCGGTGCTTTAATAAGCGATTTGTGGACAGGAACTGGCGCAGATCTTGCCAATCAAAATATGCTAGCAGTTATACCACAAGGTGGCTGGTGGAAGCATCGACTTAAGTTCCCTAATAAGGAAAACCCACGATATTTACAAAAAGTACGTTTTTCTCTTATCCTCAGCATTGAAACAGAGTTTGATATTGATATTTATACACCTATAAAACAGCAAATTAGCATTCCAATTACAACATAATATATTATTATTGGTGTGTTTTTATCATTCCGGAATCCACCAACACTGGCAGCCCTGGTCTGCGCTAAGCCTGAGATTTGTAATGCTGATCAAGTTAGTCAGTTTACTGGCAGTTTATGGATTAATAAATTAAATGAATATAATATTAGAATTAGTCATAATGGAGTTGGTAGATGCATTGATAATATTAGGATTGAAAGATTTTGGCGAACGATAAAATATGAGGATATTTTTATTCAATCTTACACTAGTTTAGTTGCTGCAAGGCAAGGCATCAAAGCTTT
>JBIKME010000045.1:0-7393 GCA_044359415.1 Rickettsiales bacterium
TTAACCGTTGCACCATCTTGAGTAGCAAAGCTTGCTGTAATACGGTGCTTTAAGTTTAAACCTAAAAAGTGCTTCATTAACTATTTGCCACAAACCAACTCCATCAATTTCTAACTCATTAATATAACCTGCTATAGATTTTTCTAGTGTGTTTTTATTAAACTTAATTATTTTAGTCATATTACAACCCATGAATTCTGCTGATATCTGAAATAGTGAGCGACAATCACTCAACGGGAGAGTTTTAAGCTCAGCTCGGTAGCTCTGGCCTTAAGCTATTTTATCTATTAGATCAGATATTATATCTAATCCTCCTTGCCAGAAGTTAGGATCGGTAGCATCAAGACCAAATGGTTGCAGTAATTCTTTGTGACGCAATCTACCACCTGCCTCTAACATTGTGATATATTTATCTTCAAATCCCTCAGGTTTTTCCTGATATATTTTATATAATGAATTTACTAAGCATTCACCAAAAGCGTATGCATATACATAAAACGGCGTATGAATAAAGTGAGGAATATAGCTCCAATAAAATTTATATTCATCTTCAAATTTAATAGCAGGTCCTAAAGAATCCCGTTGAACTTTTAACCAAATGTTACATATTTCATCTTGAGATAATTCACCTTGACGGCGTTTTTCATGAACTTCTTTTTCAAACTCGCAAAAAGCTGTTTGTCTAACTACGGTATTTAGCATATCTTCAACTTTATTAGCCATCATGACAAGTCTTTGCTTATCATTATATTCTCTTTTTAATAGAGATTGGAAAGTTAATTGTTCTCCAAAGACGGATGCTGTTTCTGCTAAGGTGAGGGGGGTGTCGGCCATTAAAGCTCCTTGCTTTGCAGATAGTACCTGGTGTATTCCGTGGCCTAATTCATGGGCTAGTGTCATTACATCCTTTATTTTACCCTGATAATTCATAAGAATATAAGGATGTGCTGATGGAACGGTGGGGTGAGAGAAAGCTCCTGAATCTTTTCCTTTTCTAACTTGAGCGTCTATCCAATTTTCTGTAAAAAATCTTTTGCCGATCACAGCCATTTTAGGAGAAAATTCATGATAGGCGGACAAAACTATTTCTGTAGCCTCATCGAAGCTTATTTTTTTATGAACCGATCCTAAAACCGGAGCGTTCCGGTCCCAGTAATTAAGTTTTTTCTTATTAAATAACTTAGCCTTTATTTTATAGTAACGATGAGATAAATGAGCATAATTATTTTTTACAGAAGTGATTAATGCGTCTGTTACTTCATCTTCTATAAGATTACTAATGTTACGAGAAGATATAGCCTTTGGAAAATTACGCCATTTGTCGGAAATTTCCTTATCTTTTGCCAGAGTGTTGGTAATAAAGGTAAATATCCTAATATTTTGTCCGAATGTCTTGCCAATTGACTTGGCTGCCTTTTTTCTGGATTGTTCGTCATCAGATGAAAGATAATCGGTAATTTCAGTAAAAGTTAACATCTTTTTATCAAACTTAAAGGTTAAAGATGCTATGGTTTCATCAAATAATCTGTGCCAACTTTGGCAGCTGGTTATATTTTTTTCATGTAATATTTTTTCCATATCATCTGATAGCTGATACGGCTTCATAGCTCTGATATCTCTTATCCAAGGGCTGTAATTAGCTAGTTTTTCTGACTTACTTATTTTATTGCTGATTTCTTGGTCAGATAATTTGTTTATTTCTAGTTCAAAAAATAATAGCGATGTGGAAATTACATTTATTTTTTCAGATATATTTTGATAAAAAGAAGCTATCTTTGTATCTGACATGTCTTGCGCGTATAATAAATAGGCGTAACTGGAAATTTTTCCGAGTATTTCTTCTATATCCTCATATTCTTTAATTGCTACAGCTAATATATCATCTGTAGTTATATGATTTTTAGTGTTAATTAGTTTGTTCTGAAAAGTTTTTTGAAATGTTTTTGCTCTTTCACTTACTTCTTCTATATCTTCTGTTAATTTTTTTGAATCGCTAGAATCATATAAATCGGTTAAATCCCATTGCGGTAATTGTTTGGCAAATGATCCTGATAGCATGTTTATTACCTATAAATTAATAAGAGTGAATATTATAATGCCGAATATTATAATGCTATGCAGTATTTTTAAATAAATATTTATAATATATTATTTATAATATTCTTTATACCAGCTAACAAACCTAGCTACACCCTCTGACATAGTGGTCGATGGAGTAAAACCAAGATCATGTTTTGACTGTGTAATGTCGGCATATGTCTCTTTAACGTCACCGGCCTGCATTTCTTTAAAATTTATAGTGGCTGTTTTACCAAGAGCTTTTTCTATTTCAGCAATAAAATCTAATAAATTTTCGGATTTATTATTACCCAGATTGTATATTTTATAAGGTGGCTTACAAGATGGGGGAGTATCAAGGGCGCAGATGATCCCCGATACTATATCGTCTATATAAGTAAAATCTCTGCGCATATCACCGTTGTTAAATACATCAATAGCTTTTCCTTCGTTAATTGCTTTAGTAAATAAAAATGTAGCCATGTCAGGTCTTCCCCAAGGCCCGTATACTGTAAAAAAACGCAAACCAGTAGTTGGTATGTTATAGAGATGACTATAGCTATACGCTAATAACTCATTTGATTTTTTTGTAGCCGCATAAAGAGATATAGGTGTATCTACGGTATCATTTATAGAAAACGGTAATTTTTTATTATTGCCATATACGGAGCTGGAGCTGGCATATACCAGATGTTTAAATTTGTTTAAATTTCTGCATATCTCTAAAATAACAGAATGTCCTACAAGGTTGCTATTAATATAACTAAATGGATTTTCTATCGAGTATCTTACACCGGCTTGAGCGGCAAGATGAACAACTCTATCAATGTCCTGGTAAGAGTTGGTAATATGACTAACCAGATTTATATCTGCAATATCAGCATGTTCAAAGATAAAGCTGCTGTGCTTTTTTAATATATTTAGGCGATCATTCTTTAGCGATACATCATAATAATCATTAAGATTGTCGATAGCAATTACTTTCTCGCCGCGATTTAGAAGAAAACTGCATATATGAAATCCAATAAATCCGGCTGCTCCAGTTACCAATATGCTCATTTTCTATTTGCTCCTATATCTTCTATTGTAGCTTCTAAAAATTTAACAGGGTTATATTTAAAATCAGCTTTTGCTTGGTCTATAGTAAAATATTCTGCTTCTTTTAGGTATTTTTTTATATCGGATGAATTGCCATTAGTTATTATTTTATTAAATAATTTAAAAATAATAACTTTAAATCTTGAGCGGCTTATATTTATTTTTACATTTGCATACTCAAATGTCTTACCCACAATATCATAATAAGAAATTTTATCGTCACCACCTAAAAGATTATATGTTTTGCCGTATGTTTTACTTATATTTAAAATCAACAAGGCGGAAATAGCAACATCATCAACATGTACCGGTGAGTAAATCTCAAAATCATCCTCCGTTATTGGAAATGATTTAAAATATTTGATAAAGTTATATATAGAATTAAGCCAATTATGATTATCCAATCCATATATAAAAGAGGTTCTTAGTATTGTGTAATCAATATTATTGGCTTTGCAGATACGAGCCATATCTTGTTCGAATATAGACTCCTTATTACTATATGAAGAAGGTAAGTCGTTTATAACGATAATTCTACTTACGCCGGTTGCAGTAAGTTTTGCAATATATGGCGGTAATTTTTGCATTGAAGAAGTGCAAATGACTGTTTTAATACTCATGTTGCTTGGAATATCAAGGTTTGATGAGCTTGAGGTATATGGTATTAAAGTAAGTTTCGGATGATAAATATCTATAAAGACATTTTTATATAAAGCTATAACTTGTATATTAGCGGCTAGTAATCTTTGTAAAATAGCTGCACCAGATTGATTGTCTATGTTCGTAATAAGTACCGGCTCTCTATTTATTAGGCTATATTTACTACCTGGGTCTATTTTTTCATCAGGAGTCTCAAATTCAGTATATTTTTCAATAAAGTTCGCATATTGTATAAGATTCTTTTTATCAGAAAAAGGCTCAAACAAATTCTTAAATATTTTACCAAGACAAATCTTAAAAGTCGTAATTATGGATTGAAGCAAAAATCGGCTTATTATGAGTAATGCGAGTAAATTAATGGTACCTACAGGGTAGGCACCATTGTAATTCTTTTTAAAATAATAGATCAGGCTTTTGGCGATATGTTTGTTTAGTGTAAGTTGCGATGTTTTTCTGACGCTCGGATATTTAACTACTTCTAAATTGCTGACAAAAGCTATTTTACCGCCCATTTGATATATTTGAAAACATAGGTCAAGATCTTCCATTGTGTAAAAATAATTTTCATCCATCTGGCCTAGTTGTTGATATTTATCTTTGCTCATCATCATAAAAGAGCTGGAAATAGCGGGAACATTACTAACTAACTTTGTTGTTTCTGTATCTTTTAATTCAAGTTTACGAAGATGCGAAAAATTATAAACTCCAAACCAATCAGATAATAAAGTTGTCCAAGAGAATAAGTTTCTTCTGTTTCCCTTCTGTTCGTTGTAATTTTGATCAACTATTTTGCATCCTGTCATCCAGTAATCAGATCCATCAAGAAGTGGATCTATAGCCTTTGCAAAAGCATTGTTTGGTAATATGCAGTTTGGATCTAATATCAGTAAATAATCGCCGGTAGCACTACTTGCGGCTATATTGCATGATCTGGCAAAGCCGACATTTGCCCTGCCGGATATAATATGTATTTTATCGGTATGATTTAAAAGTTCTTGTATTTTACCTTTTAAGTAGCGGCAGTTGCCATTATCAACAATTATAAGTTCTTTAAGATTCTGTTGAGAAAGTACCGATTCTATAGATCGTATCAATACCGGACCTGTTTGATAACTAGCTATTATAACACTGACTGTATAAGCAATATCGCTTTTTGCCAAAGATTTCTTTGTCATTCTTGTCTAACTATTTATTCCACATAGGTGGATTCTTTTTATATTCACTAAAGCTTTTCTGTCTAGTGTCTTTTTCAGATAATATAGGTTTTTTTATTGGCCAATCAATAGCAATTTCAGGGTCATCCCAAGCTATACCTCCTTCTCCTGCGGGGTTATATATACTGGTTGTGTTATATATAACATCGGTTAATTCTTCAGATGTAACGCAAAAACCATGAGCAAATCCTTCCGGAACCCAAAGTAACTTACCATTTGTATCTGTAAGTTCGATACCAAAATACCGGCCGTATGTTGTTGACTCCGGTCTTATGTCCACGGCTACGTCATATATACCGCCCCTTATGACTCCAACTAATTTACCCTGGCCTGGGTTGTGCTGATAATGCAGGCCACGCAGAATATTCATTCCGGATCTTGAGTGGTTAATCTGATTAAATATTGTAGGCAGCCCTAACTGTGAGAATTTTTCAATATGAAAGCGCTCCAGAAAAAAACCTCTCTCATCACCGTGAAAATCAAGATCAACAATTAATAGGCCATTTAATGGCGTCTTAGTTATTTTCATATTTTTTCTTAATAGATTTTTCCAGACTATCCAACCAGTTTGGCATCTGAATATTTAAAATAGATTTTGCTTTACTGCAATCTAATCTTGAATTAAGAGGTCTTTTTGCAGCGGTAGGGAATTGGCTTGTGGTAATAGGATAGGTTTTCTTTACTTTAAGATTGATATTATGTTGTCTTGCTAATTCAAAAATTTTATTGGCATATTCATACCAGTTTGTTTTACCGCTGTTGCATAAGTGATAAATGCCGAAGGGAAAGTTAATCATATTATCAGCTTTATATATAGCTAAAAGAGTATTGTTAACAATATCCTCGCAATAGCTTGGAGCTCCTATCTGATCAGCTACAATAGATAACTCTTCGTGCTCATTAGCTAATTTTAGCATTTTATTAAAAAAATTAGCGCTATTTATGTCATATACCCATGAAGTTCTAAAAATTAGATATTTCCCGCCTGTTTCTACAATTGCTTTTTCTCCCGCCAGTTTGCTTTTTCCGTATATATTTAGGGGAGATGTAGGGGATTCTTCGTTATGTGACACTTGGCCGGAGCCTTTGAACACATAGTCAGTAGAATAATGCACAAATATAAGATTATGATCTAGGCAATATTTAGCTAAGTTTTTAGGAATTGTTGCATTTGCTTTAAATGCCTCGTCTATTTCTACTTCAGCTTGATCAACATTTGTGTATGCGGAGCAATTGATTACTATTTTTGCCGGGATATGTTTAAATGCCTCTGTTATATTGTCGTATGCTGAAAAATCAAATTCTCTATGAGAAAATGCAATATATTCATCTTTTAGTGCGTTACAAAACGCAGACCCTAACTGACCATTTTTTCCTATTATTATATATTTGATATTCATTAGTACTATTTTTATTTAAGCTGCTTTAGTTTTATTTAAACCGCTGTTTTTGGTCAGTTGTATTAAATATTGACCATATTGATTGTTATATCCAGAAGCAATATTTTCTAGCTGGGTACCGTCGATAAAACCTTGCATGTAAGCAACTTCTTCTATGCAACCTATTTTAAGACCTTGCCTGTCCTCAACCATTTGTACGAAATTAGAAGCCTGTAAGAGTGAGTCGGGTGTTCCTGTGTCAAGCCAAGCAGTGCCGCGACCCAATAACTCTACATTAAGAAGCCCTCTTTTTAAATATTCGTTATTAACGTCTGTTATTTCCAGTTCGCCTCTTGATGATGGCTTGAGGTTTTTGGCTATTTCGATGACTTGATTGTCATAAAAATAAAGGCCAGTTACTGCCCAGTTTGATTTTGGATTTTTAGGTTTTTCTTCAATGCTAATGACGTTTTTATTATGGTCAAACTCAATCACGCCATATCTTTGAGGATCTTTTACGTGATAACCGAAAACAACTGCGCCTTTTGATGAGTTAGATGCTGCTGTAAGGTTGGTTCCTAAATTGGCGCCGTAAAATATATTATCACCCAATACCAAGCAAACTGAGGAGTTTTCTATAAATTGCTCTCCTATTGTAAAAGCTTGAGCAATCCCTTCTGGCTTAGGTTGCTCTTTGTAGGTAATATTTATACCTATATTATTACCATTTCCTAATAATCGTTCAATTGAAGGAAGATCGCGTGGTGTACTGATGATTAATATATCTTTAATTCCCGCGCGCATTATTGTCGATAAAGGATAATATATCATAGGCTTGTCGTAAACAGGTATTACCTGTTTACTAATAGATCTTGTAATAGGCTCTAATCTGGTTCCTGATCCGCCTGCTAATATAATACCTTTCATATCTTCTCCTTACTTACAATGGTTTCCTTTGCGGAAGTTTGTTTGCCTACATAAGTA
>JBIKME010000046.1:0-7389 GCA_044359415.1 Rickettsiales bacterium
CTTAGCGCTTTAAAAAAGAGGCCTTACTGCAAAAAAACAAGCTAACCCTTGCCAGTAATCTAATTATCAGCAGCAGTTCCCGCAAATTGTAAAAATGAGACTTTGACCGAATAATAGATCGCTTTGTAAATTATTTTTCGCGCAATGTTATCGCGGTTATCGCGCAATATTATATTTTATGTTAGATGTTGTTCTGCATCCAACTTATGGATCTGGAAAATGCACATCAATAAATGTCCTTCTGCTGAAGGGCTTTATGGATCTGTTAACAAACGGTTTAGAATCATCAATGTAAGATAAAACACAGCTATCAAGTAAAACTCTCATAAATCAATATTTTGTTTTATCACGGTCAAAATTTAAGTCCGATAATTAATGAGGCGTTGATAAAAGGTGCGTTTTAAAAACAATTAATCGATGATACTCTGCAACAGAAAATACAACCACAGAATCGTGACTGCGTTTAATTATTTGCGTGGCAATCAAAGCCATATTAACAACTTCGGTTAATTTATTTTTCGCCTCTGCTAAAAGCCATTCTTTTTGCAAAGTAATTTCAACATATGGCATTTTTTCTGGCATTTGTTGTTATAATTTCTTAAAAAAAATTTTGGCATATTTAATCTTACTTTGCTCTTCCTTTGGAATATCTGCTGCTGCATCATAGCCTTTAGACTCAACAATTTAAAAATAGCTTCTTATCCACCCTGTCAATCAAAAAGGCAAAATCAGGGTAATAAGTTTTATCTTGATATGTTTTAATAGTAATGTAGATTCAAAATCTTAATAAATAATATACCGGCTTAATCAATAATATACTGGATCTTCCATGCGCCCATCAGGACGAAAATTTAATGAACTTCGCGATGTAACAATTGATATAAACGCTATTAAAAATGCCGATGGCTCTTGTATAATAAGATACGGAAATACCCAAGTGATATGCACAGCTTCAATCGAAGAAAATATTCCAAGATGGATGAAAGGGAAAAATCAAGGTTGGATTACAGCAGAATACGGAATGCTGCCCGCTTCAACCTCATCAAGAGTAAGGCGCGAGTCAGCTGAAGGAAAGCAATCAGGCAGAACACAAGAAATACAAAGATTAATAGGAAGATCGCTACGGGCAATTACAGATCTTAAAACACTAGGTGAACGACAAATAATAATTGATTGTGATGTAATACAGGCCGACGGTGGTACCAGAACAGCTTCAATTACAGGCGGCTATGTGGCGCTATATCTGGCTTGCCAAAAACTCCTTGATGGAGGTTATATAAAAAAACTCCCTTTTACCTCTGATATTGCCGCTGTTTCCTGCGGAATTTACAATGACAATGTTGTGCTTGACTTAGATTACTCTGAAGACAGTAACGCCGCTGCCGACGCAAACTTCGTGTTAACATCCAGTGGAAAAATTATTGAAATCCAGGCAACAGCCGAAGACAAACCGTTTTACAGCGCAAATTTCATAGAAATGTTAAAACTGGCGCAAGATGCGATTTTACAATTAATAAAAATTCAGAAACAGGCTTTAGATATTTTATAATGACAAAATTTACTTCTTCAAAATTGTTAATAGCCAGCTCTAATAAAGGCAAAATAAATGAATTTATCGAGCTGTTTAAAGCATTTGATATTACAATCGTATCGGCTACCGATTTTTCAATAACCGAACCCGATGAAAACGGTAGTAGTTTTATTGAGAACGCTGAAATTAAGGCCAAATATTATGGGGAAATTACAAATCTTCCTGCACTTGCCGATGATTCAGGATTGTGTGTGGATGCTCTTGACGGAGCTCCTGGTATTTTTTCTGCCAGATGGGCGGGGCCTAATAAGGATTTTTCTATCGCGATGCATAAAATCCAATCAATGTTAAAACAGCACGATGTAAGAACCGCAAGATTTGTTTGCGCTCTTAGTTTATACAACCCTACAACAAAATCGCTTGAGACGGTACAAGGAATAGCTGAAGGTACAATAAGTTTTCCAGCCAGAGGCAATAACGGCTTTGGTTACGACCCTATATTTATACCTAACGGCTATAATGAAACTTTTGCCGAACTTTCCAATGTAATAAAACAACAAATCAGCCACAGATCAAAAGCAATGGTCCAATTAATCAATAAATCTTTTTCTTAAAAATGACCTGTAATGATCTAGCCATATATATTCACTGGCCGTTTTGTAAATCAAAATGTCCTTATTGTGATTTTAATTCTCACGTCCGCGAGAATATTGATGAGCAAAGGTTAAACAAAGCCTATATGACGTCCGTCGATTACTACTCTGACTATTTAAAAAACAAACGCATAACCAGCATTTTCTATGGTGGTGGCACCCCTACCCTAATGCCCCCTGTGATCGTAAGTAATATTATAGAAAAAATCGCCTCTTACGCCGATTTAAGCTCAGATATAGAAATAACACTTGAAGCAAACCCAACCTCAACAGAAGCTAAAAAATTACTGGATTTTAAAAATGCCGGTATCAATAGATTATCTTTAGGCATTCAATCATTAATTGATAAGGATCTTAAATTTTTAGGTAGAGAACATAGTGCCAATGAAGCTATTAACGCTATAAAAGCAGCGCAAATATTTGAGAATTACTCATTTGATTTAATATACGGAAGACCTAATCAAACCTTAAAAGATTGGGAAAAAGAACTAAATAACGCATTGAATTTTACTGCGAATCACTTATCTTTATACCAGCTAACCATAGAAAAAGGTACAAGTTTTTATAACGATCATAAAAGTGGTAAATTTATCATGCCCGATAATGAATCACTAGCTGACTTTTATGAACTAACTAATCATATTATGGTAAAAAATAATTTTAATTGCTACGAAATATCAAACTATGCGACAACAGGCTATGAATCAAAACATAACATGGCCTATTGGCGTTATAAAAATTATTTAGGCCTTGGCGCCGGAGCACACAGTAGAATTAATGATAATTCCGGTTCAACTAAAGCAATAATGATGATTCACAGCCCCGAATACTGGTTAGAGTCAGTTGAAAATAAAAAAGCAGGTGTACAATCACAAACCACCTTATCGCAAAAAGAAATTCTCGACGAATTTATATTAATGGGACTAAGATTAAGTGAGGGAATAAATATTAATAGGCTAAAAGAAATTGCCAAAAAAGATTTTTTAGCCATTAAAAATAACATCGATAAATACACAAAACTATCAATGCTTGAAACAGAAGGTGACTTTATAAAAACCAGTAAGAAAGGAAAGTTTCTTCTAAATATGCTTACAGAAAAAATACTTACTTACTAATTTTAGGAAGGAAAAAGCTGCATATATGCTAATTTCAATATTTCTTAACATCTAACGCTAAGTGAAATAGTAACTATTTATTTATTGCGCCTTTTTCAGTTATATATTGCTCAAGATTTTCGGTATTAACAACTTTCTTTATATCATAAATATTACCCGAATACCCTATATCAAGTTGTGTTTGTTTGTCTTTTTCAGGTTTAAAAGCAATTTTAGATGTACCATTTAGATCAAAATTAATCATACTTAAATTTCCGGCAAACACTCCTTTTGATTGCACATTCTTTAAATTAGCATTACTTACTTTTAAAATACTTTTTTCAGTTACAATATCGCCATAAATATAATCAAACATTGTACTTCCCGAAGCGGAAGCATCCTTAACTATAGCGTTCATATCAATAACTGAATAGGTGTTAATGGATTTTTTGATTATCGTAGATAAATCAAACCCGTTAAACAAAGCATCCTTAAGCATAAATTTCGCTTTTGAATCCATATTTAATATCCATTGATAAGGACTTACTCCAGAACTTTTTAACACACCAGCCAATGTCAAACTTCCGTTGGTTATTGAATGTTGATTAAAATCTTCAACAAGAGGAATCAGATCAATATCAACTACAGAAAGCGAAAGAGCGATGGAAGGATTTTTTTCATTTACAACGACCTGACCTTTTATATTGAGCTTTCCGCCATTGAGATCGGCATTTACTTTTTTAATATTAAAAATTTCATTTTCAAGAGTGCCATCTATAATAACATTTGAAAGATTATGCTCTAAGTGCTTAAAATCCCTTATTACAACCTTAGCATTACCATTGAACATATGCAATCCTAAGAAATTAAAAGGTTTTTCAGACCACTTCATCTTCTTATCTTCAGCGTTGTTATTTGCGAAAAATAAAGCAGTATTAAATAATTCAGACTTAACAATTAAATCTATTTTTGGTTTTTCGTCATCCAACAGATGTATGAATAATCTGGAATTTAGTTTTGTCACCTCCGAATCGATTACAAACTGATTGAGGCTAAACAGGTTTTTTGCAACACTCAATGATATAATGTTATTATTAACATTATATCCGTTATAAATAATATCTTTAGCTGTTAAATTAAAATCCATAATTGAGTTAAAATTTTTAAACCATATCTGATTTGTATCATTTTTAGGCGTATTTCTAATAGCTTCCGCCATTATCTGATTAATTTTACCGGTAAAGCCATATTGATCAAAGTTCAATCCATCAATACTCATATCGATATTAATCAAAGGTATTGTACTTGCCGGTCTAATTAAAATCTCCGCTGTAATTAAAGACTTATCAAAATATAAATTTGCGTTAGAAAAGTTTATCTTTTGCGGAGTCATGACCATATCGGCACTAAATGTATATTCTTCAAGATTTGACTTTGGTACAAAATCAAACGAATCACTCATCCAAACCGCCGCATCTCTTAAGCTACTTCCCTTTATATTGACAGAACCATCAAATATAGGTCTGGTTCCATTATTATCAACGCTACCAGAAATCGTCATAAAAGAGTTACCGGGCAATGTTGCGGACAATTTTTTTATATTTGCCTTTCCGTCGTATATATCGGTATCTATTATCAGATCTCGTACAACACCACCGCTATAATTTAATTCAGCTATTTTAAAATATAATACTGTAGACAAGCTTTTTGGAACATTGAATTTAAAATCTGATAATGTTATCTTGTTATTGGTATATTCATAATAATCTATCTCGGACTCATTTATCTTCTTTTCTTTATACAAAGTATCAAGATCAATTTTATCAATATTTATAGAAATATCCCAGTGCAAATTGTCCTGCGACTCATGACTAAATATTGTTTCTATTTGCGTCACGGCCTTAATACTTGGAGAGTTTACTGATAAATCCTTAACAATAGCAAGGCTGTGTGATAATTCAAACATACCTTTTATTTCTACTTTTTCCTCTGAATTGATATTTGCAACTGAAGCCATATCATCAAAAAAAGCTTTACTAAATTTGTCTAAGTTAGAAATACCTCCGGACACTATCCCGGTTATTGTAGGATTATCCCCATCTTTATATCTACCGGCAAAATCAAGATTCATACTATTGGATTTTATCAGCAAATTAGCTTTAGCGTCATTTGCAACTTTTTCCATATTAGCGTTAAAATGAATTACCTCATCATCAATTGAAAAATTACCCTCTGCTAAAAAAGGTCCGCTCATCATATCATCGACTTCTATTTTAGCAAAAATATAGTCTATTGTATTTTTGCTAAAATTACGCGAGTAAGATACACTTCCGTTAACTATATTTATAACTGAAGGCAATCGATAAACTTGAGTACTATCTTTCTTTGTTACCAAATCCTCCAAAAAGGACCAATTTTTATTTCCCTTGGAGTTTTCTTCCAATTCAACAATAGGTGATATTAAATTTATCTGGTTGATATTTATATCGCCCATTAACAATGAGTAAAAATCACTTTCTATCTCAAGTTTTTCTATATATGCAATATAAGTCTTGGAAAATCCTTCTTCATTGCCAATAGTTATATTGCGCAGCTTTATGGTAGGTAGCGGAAAAAAGGTTACATCAACCTGACCGTTTATTTTAGGCTCTAAACCGGTGGAATCTTTTATTGCGGTAAGTACGGAATTTTTATATCCGTCAATATCAACGAATAATGGCGCCGCAATTAAAGCGGCACTTGAAAACATAAATAACAACACAAAAGATACAAGTATTCTTTGCACAAAAACTCCAGCTTATTAGCTTTCCAACTTATATAACTTAATATAATATATAAAACCGATGATTACAATATGATCCGTCATTTACAAAAAACAATACGCAAGGAAAAATCAATGGTGCATCCACAAAATCATATTTTACAAAATATCATTGAGACACAACCATCCTCTGCATCATCCTCTGCCCTTAATGATGAACAATTTGAGGCTGTACAAAACACAGAAGGTCCATTACTTGTGCTAGCAGGAGCAGGAACAGGTAAAACTAAAGTCTTAACCTCACGCATAGCTCATATTTTATCCAGAGGTATATTTCCAAGTCAAATACTGGCAGTGACATTTACTAATAAAGCCGCCAATGAAATGAACCACAGGGTAGCCCTTCTTACTCAAGGCAGATCAGAGGGATTATGGATAGGAACATTTCATTCGATAGCTGCCAGAATATTACGTAAGCATGCTGAATTTGTTAATTTAAAGGCAAATTTTACCATTATTGATTCCAATGACCAGCTGCAGATTATCAAACAGGTTTTTTATGATCACAAATTAGATTCAAAACGCTGGGATCCAAAGTTATTTTCATACATCATAAATAAATATAAAGATCAAGGATTAACCCCTGATAAAATAACAGCGTCTAATGTCAGCGATTTTGCTGAAGGAAGGTCAATTAAGTTATATAAAGATTACCAATCACGCTTAATTACATTAAACGCAGCGGATTTTGGTGATTTATTGTTACATAATATAACTATTTTTACTAATAATAGCGACGTATTGTCAGACTATCACAGACAATTTAAATATATATTGGTCGATGAATATCAAGATACCAATATAAGTCAGTATTTATGGCTTAGACTACTTGCTCAAAAAAACAAAAATATATGCTGTGTAGGTGATGATGATCAGTCAATTTATGGCTGGAGGGGAGCTGAGGTTGGCAATATTTTGAAATTTGAGAAGGATTTTCCAGGCGCAAAGGTTATACGACTAGAGCAAAATTACAGATCAACTTCTCATATATTAAACGCTGCATCAACCTTAATTGCTAATAACACAGACAGACTTGGTAAGATCTTGTGGACAAATGATAAACAAGGTGAGCCTATTAAATTATATTTAGCATGGGATGACAAAGAAGAAGCCAGAATTATTGCTGACGAGATAGAAAACTTACAACAAATAAAGAAAGTACCATCCAATGATATAGCAATTCTGGTAAGAGCTGGATTCCAAACCAGATCTTTTGAAGAATGTTTTATTAGCAGAAATATAGCATATAAAGTAATAGGAGGCCTGCGCTTTTACGAAAGAATGGAAATA
>JBIKME010000088.1:0-5256 GCA_044359415.1 Rickettsiales bacterium
AGCCCAATAAAATCAACAATTGGTACGAAATTCCTGCGTGTAATATTACAAATAAGAAAGCAATTGTAATTGGTGCCGGCCTTGCAGGTACATCAGCTGCCTACAGTCTTGCTAAAAGGGGCTTTTATATAAATCTAATAGAAAGAAACAAAGTTCCTGCAAGCGAGTCATCCGGCAATCCGGTAGCTATTTTAACCCCCCTATTATCTCATAAAAACGATGTAATAGGGCGATTCTATGATAAAGCTGTTAACTACACTATAAAACATATCAAAGAATTTAGCGGCGGTATCAAGTATGATCTATGCGGCGCAATTGAACTATCTACAAGTAAGATTAATAAAAATATTAATAACTTATCAGTGGCAGAAGATAAAGTATCAAGAATATCTAATATTGAGGCTTCTGATTTATGTGGCCACCATATACAAACATCAGCTTTGTATTTAAAGAATGCGGGATGGGTATGCCCCGTAGACTTATGTAATGCCAATATAAATAAATATGCCGGCCAAATTCAGAAAATATTTGAAGTTAGCGCTATAAAAATAGAGCAAATACCTAACGGATGGATAGTATTAGATAAGAATAATAACATTATAGCAAATGCCCCGGTTGTAATTATAGCAAATTCTAATGACGCGAGCTCTTTTACACAAACCCAATATTTACCTCTAATTTCCGTTAGAGGGCAAATCAGTTACGTAAAATCTGATGCAATTAATTGTAAAACTGTAATATGTTATGATTCAGGATATGTGACTCCTAACATTGAAGGTATTAATTACATTGGGGCCACATATAAAAAAGATAATACAAGTAAAGAGTCAACAATTGCTGATAATTTTATCAACATAGATAATTTCAATAAAAACATTAGCTGTAATTTAAGTTACAATTCAGCTGTTGATTCCAGAACTTCATTTCGGGCAACAGTTATTGACAGGAGGCCTATAGTAGGTCCGGTACCGGATAAAGATGCTTTTGCGATTGACTATCAGGATCTAAAATATGGTAAAGTAAAAGAATATCCTAAAGGAAAATATTTACCAGGTCTTTATGTTTCTACCGGTTACGGCTCCAGAGGATTATCTGCTTGCCCTATAGCAGGGGAAATTCTTGCAAACATGATTAACAATGAAGAATCCATTCTGGAAAAAGATATTTTAGACGCTATAAATCCGGCTAGATTTATAATAAAGAATTTAAAATCATCACATAACAGAACTACAAAAATTATCTAACTAACAATTTCGTATAAATAGCGTATTACTATCGTTATAATTAGAAGTACATTAAATATATTTATAAATTCTTGATGCCCGATTTCCATTATATAGACAATCCTCATCTTGTACAAAACCTATTTTTGTCCAGAATTTTATGGAATCGGCAATTGCTACAGCTATAATTTTTTTATAACCCATTTTACTTGCATCAGCAAAAAAAGCTTCCAGCAAAAGGCGACTTATATTAAGTCCTCTTTTTTCTATTTTAATACATAAATCATGCAGATATACACAATTACATCTGGTTTTTATTTTAACGAAACCCTGATCAAAATTATTTCTTGTATCTTGCGTTGGGTATCCCAGAATATAACCTATAATTTCTTCTTTTTGCAATGCAATGTAACATAAGTAGTTTGAGGCGTTAATTATATTAGCGAACATATCCTGACTCTCATGTAAAGATGCGGGGTAAGATGCTAGCTGTATTTCATAAATCTTTGATATATGATGAAGATTCATCCTGATTATATTCATATAGTACTATTACTCATTAAAAATAATAAAAACAAGATTTCTTTATAAAACATAATTTTCCTTTCTTAATTTAAACTTTCTTAAAATTTTCAAGATACTTATTTTAGTAATAACATCCAGTAAAATTTATTAACCCATCTTTAACATCCCGCCTGGTATCAAGTGTGCGCAGTGGGGGCAAGGTTAAACAGCTTACTTTACTTAACCCATCTTTAACACGCTAAAAAATAAATCTTTATATTTCAATATATTACCTGGCATTATTTTTTCTAATGGCACTACAAAACGGAAGATTCGTTAATTATGTCACGATTTTTTTTATTCCTCCCGGATTGTTGTTTATATCTAAAGCGGCATATATGTTACGTGAGCATGATCTGGCGTGGTTGCCTTTCTGATATTAACCGTTTTACTATCTTGAGTAGCAAAGCTTGCTGTAATACGGCGATGCATGGATAGTACTTCACGTAAACTATTCCAGCTTTGGTGGACGATTTATTGCAAGCGTTATAGATGCGTTAGGGTATCTATTTATATGGGAGTAATTTTTACCCCTTAAGACGAAGTGAATGGAAATAAATAGCTATACATTAAAGATGCAGTCATATAGAAAAAGATAATCTAATGTTATCTAATGTAATGCGTTGATATATGACCGAAGCACAAAAAAAGAAACTTGAACAGCAGTTATTGAATATAGCTAACGCCTTGCGTGGCAAAATTAACGCTGACGGCTTCCGTAATTATATTCAAGGGTTTATCTTCTATAAGTACCTGTCTGAAAAAATTACTATATATGCAGATTCTATACTTGAGTCAGAAGGCATAAAATACAATCAAATTGATGAAGCAACTCCTAATGGCAAAAAATATATTGAGGCTGTTGCAAAGCAGCTACAAGCCTTAGAAAGCGATATAAAGGCAAATGATAACGAGATAGCAGATTTTTGTAAACAACTTAGCATAGCTACACCGTTTTAAGGAGGTAATATGTTGCTAAATATTGAACATCTAATGAAAACAGTAACAACCTTAGAAGAGGCTTTAAAAGCGATTGAACGGCATAACTCAAAAGATGATATTAAATTTGATTTATATCGTAATGCGGCGATAAAAAGTTTTGAGTTATCATTAGAAACTGCAGGCAAACTTTTGCGTAAAGCATTAAAGTTATTTAGTGGCGATCCAAAATCAATTGATAGGCTTGTGTTTAATGATGTTTTACGTCACTCCTCAAAACACGGATTACTAACTATTGAAACAACAGAGCGTTGGTTGGAATATAGAAAAAATCGTAATAACACAGCTCATGATTATGGAGAAGATTTTGCCAATGAGACGTTAAAGATTCTACCTCATTTTGTTGATGATGTGCGTAAATTAGCCATAAAAATGCAAGAGGCATTTGATGCCGCAGGTTGATATTAAGCAGCTATATTTTCCAAAGAAATATCTATTTGAATTACTTGATTTATGCAAAAAATATGTGCCAACGGCTGAGATTTGGGCCTATGGAAGTCGCCTTACTGGCAAAGCTCATGAAGCTAGCGATTTGGATATTGTTCTGCGTAATAGGGAAGATTTGACGAAAAGCACAGAAGGCTGGCTAGATCTCAAAGATGCTATTACTCAAAGCACTATTCCCATTTTAATTGATGTGCATTCGTGGAACTTATTGCCAAGTAACTTTCATGAAAATATTAAACAAAATTATTGTATATTGAATATAGTAAATGAAAACATACCATGATTAGGATTGCCAGAGTTTAGTAAGGAGTAGACGGAGAGAAAACTTAGAGAACTACTAAAGATTGGTAGTGGTTGAGACTACAAGCATCTTGGTGTTGGTAATATATATACCAGTTTACGGAACTGGTGGATATATGACCTCAGTTGATGAATATCTATATGATGGTCAAAGCGTGTGTATTAGTCAAAAAGATACAATTAATAAACCAGTTTATTTAAATGAAAAATTCTGGACAGTTAATACACTATTTTATACACACTCATTCAAATATTCTTTACCAAAATTTATATACGCTATTTTCCAATTAATTAACTGAAAACAGTACAATGAAGCTTCAAAAGTACCAATCTTATCTAAGGCAACCATTGAGAAAAGAAAAATAAAAGCGCCAACTTCTTGAACCAAATTGATAGTAAAGTTGAAAAACTACAATCAAAAATTGATAGTAACAAAGAATATAAGAAAGTCTTATTACAAAAAATGTTTGTGTAAAACTGCATAACTCCATGGACAAATGTCCTTCTATTCGATATAATAGGACAAAAAGAGGGGTGTTTATGCAGCTTATTCATAATCAGGAAAAAAATAGCGTCATTAACACAAGCAGGCATTATACTGATTCTGAAAAAAATGCTATGCAGCGAGCAATACTTAACCTTTTTAGCAAATGGCAAATTAATAAAGAGCAGGAAACTATATTGCTGGGCGGTGTTTCTCAAAAAACCTTGCAACGCTGGAGAAAAGGATCTTACGGGAGAATTGATATCGACATTGCCGACCGTATGTCTAATTTGCTGGCAATTCATAAAGCACTTCGCATCTTATTCCTTGACCTTGAACGTGTCTATAGTTGGGTTAAAAAAGAAAATGCTGCATTTGATGGAAAAACTGCTTTGGAAATAATGCTACAAGGTCATTTAAGCGATATTATGAATATCAGACGCTATCTTGATTCTGTTAGGGGTGGCTGGTGAATATTCCTACTTCCAATATTAAATGGTCAAAAAGTTATAGGTTAATTCCATCAAAATATCCACCTATAGACCTTTTTGACGACATAGGAGACCCAGAAGATTGGGAAGATTTGGCAAATGCCGAATCACGTACAAATCCAAGAGTATATGAAGAAATTGGCGATATTTCACTTATACCCAAAGAAAGACGCATTAGCGGAGCAGGTGCAGGCTGGGTTATATCGGCATTTACGCATGTGTCAAAAACACGTCCAACACGTTTTACTGACGGCTCTTATGGTATTTATTATTGTTCTAAAGAATTTGAAACCGCTTTAAGTGAAACCGTATTTCACCAAAGTTATTTCTTAAATGCAACTTCACAAGAAGCGGGTTGGGTTATGGTTATGAGAGAGCTGATTGCCAAAGTAGATAATGATTTCCATGATATAAGAGGAAAAGGTTTTCAAGATGAACTAAACCCAAATAACTATGAAAAATCACACATATTTGCTAAAAATTTACGGGCAGAAAATAGTAACGGCATTGTTTTCCCAAGCGTTAGAAAAAAGGGAGGCGAATGCTTAGCGGCCTTTTGGCCTGATGTTGTTTCAATACCAAAACAAGGTAGCCATTGGCAATATCATTGGGATGGCAAAAAGTTTGATTATGTGAAAAAACTTGATAATAATGAAGCACCGAAAGTTTATAAATTATGACCACACAAACAGAAGCAGAACTTGAAGAAAATCTAATTACACAGCCTAGTGGTTTTGGCTATCAGCTT
>JBIKME010000048.1:0-7288 GCA_044359415.1 Rickettsiales bacterium
TATTATCATTTTAAGTGCTCTTGGTAATATTGATGATAAAGTAAAAGGTCTTCGTGCCGGAGGTGATGATTATTTAGTAAAGCCATTTGCTTTTGCCGAACTTCTTGCAAGAGTTGAAGTTTTAGGACGCAGAAAAAATCCCCAGAACAAAGATGATATTACAAACTTAAAAATTGCTAATATAGAAGTTGATCTCCTGTCGCGTAAAGTTAAGCTTGGAGATAAAAAGATTGAACTGCAAGGCAGAGAGTTTAAGTTACTTGAATATCTTTTGCAGCATGCGGGACAGATAGTGACAAGAACTATGTTATTGGAGGCTGTTTGGGACTATAATTTTGATCCACAAACAAATGTAATTGATGTTCATATTAGCCGTTTGCGCAAGAAATTGGAAGATGAAGGCGGAAAAATAATTAAAACGGTACGCGGTGCAGGATATATTATCGAAAAAAACTAGAAACTACTATAAGAGCTCAAGCTTCAAAATGGCTTTGCTATTTACCAAATTACTTGGCATATCAGCTATTTTTCTAGGTTATCTTTTGTATGATTTTGGTAAACAAAATTTTATTCGTGAAACTGAAGCTGCAATTGATATTGAAATAGAACATATTCTGGCTATCTCAAAATCAAATCAAGTTGATTCAGTTGTATCTTATATTCTACGCAGAGGTGAATCAAAAAAACATCCGATATATTTTTATCAAAATAAGGACGGAGATTTATTGGCAGGTAATATTGAAAAAATACCTGATGAAGTTAAACTTATAAAAGAAGGGGTGATTAGTTTTTATACTTTTTTAAATTTTGAAAAACGTCTTGTTGCAGGAAAAATACATACATTTGACAATAGCTCGCGATTATTAGTAGCCAGGGATATCACAAGTATAATGCACAGTTATGATAGGCTTAAATATTTTAGTTTTGTGATTATTGCCTTTATTTTTTTAGTAGTTTTTATTAGCTTTTTTATCAGTATGTTTGTTGTCACTAGAATTAATAAAATTGCCAATACAGCTAAAGACATTATGAATACCGGCGATTTATCAAGACGTATTGATATAGATAGTAATTGGGATGATTTGAGTTATCTGGCTAAAATACTAAATGATTTTTTAACAGAAATAGAATTGTTAATGCAAGGTATAAGGGATGTTAGTGATAATATAGCTCATGATCTAAGGACCCCTATTTCTAGGTTGCGTGGCGAATTGGAAAGCCTTAAGAATAAAAAATTATCTGCTCAAGATATAGATATTTTAGTATCTGAGACCGATAGTATATTAAATATATTTAACTCTCTTTTGCGTATAGCTAATATAGAAAAAAATACGCAAAAGCAGTATTTTAAAAAATTGGATATTAGCCATATCTTAAATGATGTTATTGATTTGTACGAACCGCTCGCGGATGAAAAAACAATTACTATTCAAAAAGATATACAGCCATTTATTATATTAGCAGATTGTGATCTTTTATTCCAAATGTTTGCCAATATTCTTGATAATGCAATCAAATTTTCTTCTCAAGGTGGTTATATTGCCATTAAATCACAAAATAATAAAGTTGTTATATCAGATAGCGGTATAGGAATTCCACAAGCAGAACTAATACATGTTTTTGATCGCTTTTACCGCTCCGATAAGAGTAGAAATACCAAAGGCACAGGATTAGGATTAAGTATGGTAAAAGCAATAGCCAATCTTCATGAAATTAAAATTAAGCTAAAGAAAAATAATCCAGGTTTAAAAGTAGAGCTGTCTTTTTAGTAAAAATTATATAAAAATTATAATGCTTACGAACATTAAATTTATTTCATTAAGTATACAGCTTAATGTAATTGCTAATTTGATATTGTAGAAAAATTATAAATATAAATAACGGTAAAAATGAAAATTGCTATTATAGGATCTGGAATATCTGGCTTAGGTGCGGCTTATCTTTTAAATCAAGAGCATGATGTAACGGTTTATGAGAAGAATAAATACATAGGAGGCCATAGTAGAACTGTAGATATTCAGGTTGAGGGAAAAACCATTCCTGTTGACACAGGATTTATTGTATTTAATTATCATAATTACCCTAATCTTAGCGGTTTATTTGAGCATTTAAATGTTCAAGTTGAGAAAAGCAAAATGTCTTTTGGAGTCAGCATAAATGATGGTTGGTTAGAATATGGTACCGGAAGGGTTTTTGATATTATGGCTCAAAGACGTAACCTTTTGCGCTTAAGATTTTGGAGAATGTTGGCGGATATATTACGATTTAATGCCATGGCCAGAAGTTATTTGGCAAGCGATCTGACTCTTGGAGAGTGTTTAGAAGAACTAAAATTAGGCAGCTGGTTCCGCGATTATTATCTATTGGCGATGGGTGCTTCTATATGGAGTACTCCAGCTAAAGCTATGTTAGACTTTCCTGCGCAAACATTTATCCGCTTCTTTGATAATCATGGACTCTTGACCATAAATAAACAACCTGAGTGGTATACTGTTAAAGGCGGTAGCAAAGAATATGTAAAGCTTATAACCAAGTCTTTTGCGGATAAGATAAAATTGGGTTGTGGTGCTAAAAAGGTTGAACGGGAAGAAAAATATGTTTCAGTTACAGATTTCAATGGTGAAAAGAAACAATATGACCAATTGATATTTGCTTGCCATTCTGATCAGTTGTTAAAAATTCTACAAAATCCTACAGCAAAAGAAAAGAAGATAATCGGAGCAATAAAATACCAGTCCAATGAAATGATTTTGCATTCAGATACTAGTTTTATGCAAAAAAGAAAGGGTTCGTGGTCAAGTTGGGTATATTTATCTGAAAAAAACACAGATTATTGTAATGAGAATTGTAATGCTGTAAGCCTTAGTTATTGGATGAATAACCTGCAAACTTTGCATACTGATAAAGAAGTTATTGTTACATTAAATCCCGGCAGAAAGCCTGATCCTGATACTGTATATGACAGATATACTTTTCAGCATCCTGTATTTGATAAAAAAGCTTTGGATGCTCAAATGAAGATAGAAAATATCCAGGGAATTGATAGAATATGGTTTGCAGGTGCTTGGCAGCGTTATGGATTCCATGAAGATGGTCTGCTTAGTGCGGTAAATATTGCCCGCAAAATGGGGGTTAATATTCCGTGGAAGTAACTCCTTATATTTTTACTGCAAAAGTTATGCATAAAAGACTTTTTCCAAAGGTTAATAGTTTTGCATATGGTGTTTATTATATTGTATTACCTTTATCGCTTTTAACAGGCGGATTATCTTTGCAGAAACTAATAAGGATACATCCGCAAAACCACCAAAAGATTTTTTTTAAAAATCTTTCATACAATAAATTCGGTAAACTAAGTTTTTACGATAAAGATCATGGCGGAAAAGACGGTAAAAACCTGAATCAGTGGGTACGCAAAATACTTAAGAAATATGATTTAAATGATATAACTAATGAAGTATTTCTAATTAGCATGCCGCGTGTTATTGGCTATGTTTTTAACCCTGTGAGTTTTTGGTTTTGCCTTGATAAAGAAAAAAATATCAGAGCCGTCTTATGTGAGGTAAACAATACTTTTGGTGAAACTCATAATTACCTTTGTGCGCATGAAAATGGTGGAATTATTAAAGAAAATGATTTCCTTACTGCTAAAAAAATATTTCATGTATCACCTTTTCTTAAAAGAGAAGGTTATTATAAATTCCACTTTGATTTAAAAGAGAAAAAATTAATTATCAATATTGATTTTTACAATATTGAAGGAAAAAAACAACTTATCACGCAGCTTTCAGGTAACTTAATTCCGATGACAGAAAAAAACTTAAGACAATGCTTCTGGAGGTTTCCTGTTGTCACCATAAAAACCATATTCTTAATTCACTGGCAGGCATTAAAAATTATCTTCAAGGGCATTAAATATATTCAAAAACCAAATATGCTCAAACAAAAACTGAGTAAATCCCAGAAGATTAAGAAAATGTAATGTCTTGGAAATAAAAACTACAGGTTTAGTCGTTATAATAAATTTATAAACAGAGAATTTACTATGTTAAAAAAGAAAATATTGAATAGCTTTTTAAAGCAACTTGAAAATTTGCTATATGGCACTCTAACTATTACAACTCCTACAGGAAAAACATATATAATAGAGGGAAGTATAGAAAGTGAGCCTAAAGCTGATTTTATAATTTTAAATTCAAGAGCTATAACAAACCTGGTTGCAAAAGGTGATATAGGATTTGCCGAAAGCTATCGTGACGGCGATTTTCAGTCTGAAGACCTTGCAACTCTTCTGACTATTGCATTAAAAAACGCAGATATTTTTAAGAATTATTTATACGGTAGTTTTTTTTCTAATATAACGGCACAAGTTCTCTACTATCTTAGATCAAATACAGTAAAAGGAAGTAAGCGTAATATTCATGAACATTATGATTTGGGTAATGAGTTTTATTCTTTATGGCTTGATAAAACTATGAGTTATTCATCGGCTATATTTAACAATGCTCATGAACCGCTGCAATTTGCTCAGTTAAACAAATATGATCGCATTATAGATAGTTTAGGAAAAAAAACAGGTAATTTATTGGAAATAGGCTGTGGTTGGGGTGGTTTTGCTGAAAGAGCTATGCATCACGCAGATTATAAAATAAAAGGAATTACTATTTCAAATGAGCAATATAAGTTTGCTAGTGAGCGACTTGGAAACAAAGCCAAAATTTCTTTAGAAGATTATCGTATTCAAAGCGGACAGTACGATAATATTGTTTCTATAGAAATGTTTGAGGCTGTTGGTAAAAAATACTGGCCGATATATTTTAATAAAATAAAAGCTCTTTTGAAACACAAAGGCAAGGCTGTGGTGCAAACTATAACTATGGAAGAGTTGTACTTTGAACGTTATCGTAAAACAGGTGATATGGTGCGTAGTTTTATATTTCCAGGAGGTATGCTACCTTCTGTTTCCAAGTTTAAACAAGAAGCTGCAAATGCCGGTTTACAAGTAACAGATATTTACGCATTTGGTCAAGACTATGTCACCACCCTAAAACATTGGCTTGATTCTTTTGAAAATAATTTAGATAAAGTATTGCTTCTTGGTTTTGATAGGTCATTCATTTGTGTATGGCGTTTTTATTTATCTGCCTGTATTGCAGCTTTTTCAGTAGGTCGTACTAATGTTATTCAAGCGGAGATATACCATGCTTAAGTTTTTCTACTTATGTTTTGGTCTTTTGACTTATCCGTTTTTCTCTCATTCCTTTGAGCTGGAAAACCAAAAACTATTAGGTCAAGGAAAGCTGCAATATTTATTTGTTCATATATATGACGTGAAGCTTTATACGAATGACAACTATTTTTCATTTGATAAAGATTTTGCTTTAAAGCTTGAATATAAAATAAAGTTACACGGTAATAAAATAGCAGACATATCTACAGAAAAAATTAGAGCTCTTGGCTACAAAGATGAAATAAAAATGGCAGCATGGCACGCTCAAATGAAAGATATATTTCCCGATGTCAAAGAAGGTACTATCCTAACAGGAGTCTATAAGCCAAATCAGCCAACAGTTTTTTATAAAGATTCAGAAAAAATAGGCACTATAAAAGATCCTGAATTTGGTAAATGGTTCTTTGGTATATGGCTTAGTGAAAAAACATCTGAACCTAAATTACGGCAAGCCATTTTAGGAGAGAAGTAATGGTAAAAGCAATTGCAGTAAGGGAATTACTTTCCTATAGTATTTTGGCAGTACCTCTTTCTTTCGCTGGTGTGGCTTTATATATTCATGCACCTGATTTTTATGCTACAGAATATGGTGTATCGCTAACAAGTCTGGGTTTTATTTTATTAGGGTTACGATTTATTGATGCAGTGCAGGATCCGTTAATAGGATATTTAAGTGATAGATACACCAAGATAAGACCAAATATTATTATACTATCTTTAATATTGCTTGCCATCAGTTTTGTTTTTCTATTCAAACCGCTATCTGAAAGCTACTTGCTTTGGTTTGCAATATTTGTTTTAATAGCAACTACATCTTTTAGTATACTTGCTATTAACCTAAATACATTAGGTGGTCTTTGGAGCAGAGATAAAAATCAAAAAACAATTATAGCCGGATGCAGAGAAACATTCGGTCTTATAGGTCTTATTACTGCTGTGACATTGCCGGCTGTTTTGCAGAATAAGATGCCTAAGGAAACTGCGTTTCAAATTGTTAGTCTGTGTTTGGTTGTCATTATTATTATTTGCGGTTACATCTTTGGAAAATGGCAGAAACAGCATCTTATTGTAAATAACAGGAAATATAGTAATAATTTTTGTTTTAGTCAGATTAAAAACCAGATTAAAAATATATCAAAGCAAACAAAAATGTTTTTTGCCGTTTATGGTATAAGCATGTTAGCATCAACTATACCAGCGGTTTTGGTGTTATTTTTTATTCGCGAGTTATTAAAGCTGGAAAGCTACACAGGCCTGTTTTTATTAACCTATTTTTTATCAGCAGTAATAGGTATAGCTATCTGGAATTATGTAAGTCAAAAGATCGGTAAGTATAAAAGCTGGGCTGTTGCTATGATTTTAGCTATAATTAGTTTTTTCTGGACTTACTTTTTAGGTGATGGTGACTTTTGGCCGTATCTTGTCATTTGTTTTGTATCTGGAATTGCATTCGGTGCAGAATTGGTTTTACCGGCTTCAATATTGGCAGATAATATACATGATTCAGAACAGGAAGAAACAGCTGCTATGTATTTTGGCATTTTGGCATTTTTGGCAAAATTCGCTTTGGCAGTCACAGCTGCTACGACATTTTCTTACCTTGAATCAAGGGGATTTGTAGTAGGTAAAAGCAATAGTGAAAACGCATTGAGCGCCCTCAGCTTAAGCTATGCAGCCATTCCTTGCTTATTAAAGATAACAGCAATCTATTTATTATGGAGAATAATCAATGAAAAAAATAGCAATTTTAACAGGATTTCTAATTATGCTTAATGGATGTGGTAATAACTTAGACTATTATAAAGAAACTATGCCAAATGCCGATATCAAAGAATATTTTGACGGTAATATCAAAGCATGGGGATTGGTACAAGATTGGAGAGGACGGGTAACTACTCGTTTTGATGTTCATATGGTCGGTTCATGGAATGGAAATAATGGCAAGCTTGAAGAGGATTTTCGTTATTATGATGGAAAAACGCAAAAACGTATATGGACAATAACTAAGAATGACGATGGTACTTATAATGGCATAGCTGATGATATAGTAGGCATAGC
>JBIKME010000119.1:0-4280 GCA_044359415.1 Rickettsiales bacterium
TTACTTATTATTTCCGCATGTCGCATATAGACTGGATAGTTTTATTAATGCTAAAACAGGTGGTAATTATCAGGTTAATAAATCTTTAGAAGCATTTAATAATGGAGGCTTGCTGGGTAGGGGGCCCGGTGAAGGAGTTGTAAAAGAAAAATTACCAGACTCACACACTGATTTTATATTTGCAGTTATAGGTGAAGAGTTAGGGGCAATAGTTTGTATATTTGTTATTGGTTTATATGCGTTTATAGTCATTCGCGGGCTTAAGAAAATGTTGGAAGAAAATGATTTATTTTACGTATATGCTGTTTCAGGACTTTTAATGCAATTTGGAATTCAGGCTAGTATCAATATCGGGGTTTCAATGAATTTATTGCCAACTAAAGGGATGACACTGCCATTTATTAGTTATGGAGGATCTTCTATGTTTGCAATAGCTATTTCTATGGGTATGATGCTCGCGCTCACGAAAAAAAGATTTGGCAATTTAGCACAAAAAAGAAAGATAGTTTGGGAAAACACATAATGAATCAAAAGAATAAAAAATTAACTATAGTACTAGCGTCAGGAGGTACTGGCGGACATATTTTTCCAGCTGAAGCTTTGGCGTCAGAATTTATAAGACACGGACATAACGCTATTTTAATTACTGATAAAAGATATAAAAGGAGCATGTTAACCCCCGATGAAATGCAAGTTATGATTGTTGATTCAGCGCATGTTTCGTCTGGAGTAATAGCTAAGTTTAAGTCAGCATGGAAAATATGCTTGGGTATATTGCAAGCAAGAAAACTGTTGCAACAAATTAAACCTGATATTGTTGTAGGTTTCGGTGGTTATCCTTCATTTCCAACAATGATGGCAGCAGTTACATTAAGACTAAAATCCGCTATTCATGAGCAAAATTCTCTTATGGGAAAAGTAAATAGGTTTTTTGTCAGATATGTGGATGTTATTGCTACTTCATATAGAGAAGTCAAAGCTATAAAAAATAAATATCACAATAAAATTATTCTAACAGGTAATCCGGTGAGACCGGCAATAGCTTCAATTAGAGATTTTCCTTATCCACAATTAAATGATGGTGAAAAAATTCATATTCTGGTTTTAGGGGGGTCGCAAGGAGCGAAGGTGTTTAGTGATATAGTGCCGGATTCTATAGTTATGCTGCCAGATAATCTGAAGAATCTGATCAAAATTGATCAGCAATGCAGGAAAGAGGATTTAGCTAAAGTAAGAAAGATTTATGAAGATAATAATATTAACGCCGATTTAGCTTCTTTTTTTGAAGACATTCCAACTCGTATGTCAACGGCACATTTAATGATATCAAGATCCGGAGCTTCTACAATTGCAGAAATTACAGTTGCGGGTGTACCTTCTATATTAGTACCATATCCTGCAGCTACTGATAATCATCAGATGGAAAATGCAAAAACACTTGAAAAAAGAGGGGCAGCTCTAATCATAGAACAAAAGGACTTTACTGCCGATATTTTAGCAAAGAAGATCAAGCTTTTTATTGAAAACCCAGAAACACTAAGAAAAATGGCATCAAAAGCTCATGAAATGGGTAAAAAGAACGCTGCTACGAAATTAATGAAGGCTCTGATTTGTGAAATAGAGTAAATTAAACAGGCTTCTTACCTAGTGAGATCTTACCGTCTTTTAAAGTATATACCTCATCAGTTATACCAATTAAAGCAGGCTGATGAGATATCGCAATGATAGTTACTTCGTTACAAAGAGATTTTAAGGTATTACATATTTTTTGTTCAGTAGCAGGGTCAAGTGAAGAGGTTGCTTCGTCTAAAATCAGTATTTTAGGTTTGTTGTAAAATGCCCTGGCAATTCCTATTCTCTGCCTTTGACCTCCCGAGAGTTTGGTTCCTTGTTCTCCTACCATAGTGTTTATACCATCAGGATATGCTTTGACTAGCTTATCAAGTTCAGCTTTCTTTAATGATTCCCATACTAACTTTTCATCTATGTCCTCATCTTTGATACCGAAAGCGATATTTCTTTTGATGGTATCGTCAGTCAAATATACAGATTGCGGCATATAGCTTATGTTTTTATACCAGCTTGGAATATTCTCTTTTATATTTACGCCGTCGACTAAAATTTCTCCATTAGTCGGCAGTAATCCTAAAATAACATCAATTAAAGTTGATTTCCCTTCTCCTGATGGCCCTATTATACCGATTGATATCCCCTTTTTTATCGTAAGAGAAATATTATTTAAAATAAATTTTTGTGTTTTAGGGTATTTAAATGAAATGTTCTTTAGAGATATTTCTTTAGTAAAATTCAACTGTTTATTTTCAGAAAAAGTCTTATGACTTTTAATTTTGAATAAATCAGTATGTACGCTATTTAATGACTTTGTATGGAAACGAACCTTCGTTGCACAGGCCGTAAGACGTTTTAAGGAAGGCATTAAACGAAAAGCAGCCATAGCAAATATTGATAAAGTAGGAATAAAGTCGCCACCTTTAGCTACTAATATTAGCATAATTGTTATTACCATGATAACACCTATGCTTTCAATTACTATCCAAGGCATTTGACTTGCAACCTCGTAAAAAGTTTGCGGCTTAATCATTTTGCTTGCGTGATCATTAAAGCTGTTTTGAAAATATTCCTTTCTGTTTAATACTGTTATTTCTTTGATGCTACCCAGGCTTTGATTTACCCATTGTATCATTTTTTGCCTGTGATATTGACGTGAAGCCCCTAGGTTTTTTAATGGCTTACTAAGAGTTATATAAAAAACTGTTACTGAAAATATTAAAATAGCAAATGTTAACATGGTTGCAAAAGGAGCAAGAAAAACTAATAAGCCTATTATACTTATCAGCACAAATATATCAGATAATATAAAGAAAACCGGTTTGATTAATGAGCTGAAAACCAAACTCGTTTCCATTGTAATATTATTTACTATATCGGAAGTGTTCCTAGATATATGTTTTAAATATGGCATGGATAAATATTTAGATAACAGTGAAGAACATATATTTGCTTCAAATTTAGCCAAAAAGTCACTTTGAAAATAAATTATTAATCCCATAAATAGATTTTTTGCCAAATAAAATGAGATTAGAGCTATGCTGCATATAATGATAAATTCTTCACGCGAGTCAGAATTAGTAAAATTATAAAACCAATAAGCAATTTTATTTGAAGTTAATATGTCGGGAGAATTTAAAATTGCAATAAATGGCATAATAAGCCCCACACCTATCATTTCCATTAAGGCGCTTATTATCATAGAAATAATTAATAATACTAGTTTCCATTTTTGACTAAATGATAGGATGTCTATAATTTTAGGTAATATTTTATTATTTTTCACCTTTGTTACATACCTATATTTATTAGATTTTATTTATATCTAGGATCAAATTTTTTCATCAATATTGTAATACCCTTTTTTAAGCTCCTTGGCAATATACCTTTTACTAACGGAATGCAAACCCCTATATATGCAATTGGAGAGGCTTTAACTAATCTGCAGCCTTTTAAGCCTATTTTAACCTGATAAATTAATGCGGTTAAATCGTTTTTTTTATAATATATATCGTAGAATCTATACCTCAGTAAAGGCTTGTCTATATTAGCAAATTTTAAACCATGGTTTGCACAACGAAACCACAGGGCGTAATCTTGACGCCTGCGTTCATTTCCGTATGAGCCGGCTTTTAAAATGGCTTCCTTTTTAAAAAGAACAGTTGGATGTATAATAGGGCACGTCCATATATAGTTGACAATATCATTATGATATAAAGGCACTCTTCGAATGCCAACCTCGTTATTATTCTCATCTATATCTATTGCAATACTACCGATAATATCAATTTGAGGATTTGCCAGCGCATATTCATATTGAATTTGTAGCCTATCTATTGCTGCTATATCGTCATCATCCATTCTGGCGATATATTTGCCACTTGCTAGTTTGACCCCTTTTTGAAGGTTTGCTCCCAATCCTTTGTTGCTCTTATTTGTTATAACTTTAATTCTACTGTCATTTTTCGCGTATTCCTGTAAGATTTGTTGCGATCCGTCATGAGAGTTATCATCGAATATGATAAATTCAAACTCGGTAAAGCTTTGCGATAATATACTTTCAATTGAATCTTTTAGAAACGTTACTCCGTTATAGACACTCATTAATACTGTAATTTTAGGAACCATATATTATAGCTTTTAATGTTTTTAAAATAATCACAAAATCATAGGTAAATGACTGATGCTTGACGTAGAAATGATAATATTTT
>JBIKME010000199.1:0-2973 GCA_044359415.1 Rickettsiales bacterium
TATATATGTCTTTTCAGGATCGGTTGAGTTAGCCAATATGAGGCTTTCATTTCTAAATTCAATTGACGCAAGGTCGGTTATACCGGGTTTTACAGATAAAACAACTTCGTAATCGTAAGCGGAGTAAAGCTTTACATATTCCGGAACTTCTGGGCGAGGACCGACAATACTCATCTGCGATTTAACTACGTTAATTAATTGTGGTAATTCATCTATTTTATACTTGCGGATAAAATAACCTACTTTAGTTATTCGTTTATCTTTGCCGATTGTAATTTTTAGAGATTTAGGGTCTTGTATGACTGACATACTGCGAAATTTATATATATAAAATTCCTGACCATTCTTTCCAACCCGCAGTTGTTTAAAAAAAACAGGACCATTTGATTCTAGTTTTATTAAAATACCAACTATTATAAATATAGGAGATAAGATGAGAAGACCGGCTATAGATAAAATTATGTCGAATGTTCTTTTTAGCATAAATATTCTTATAATTTATATTGTGCTTGCTACATTAAAATTTTCTTTACCGCAGAAACGACGCGTTCAATTTGTTCGTCATTCATTTTTGTATATATAGGAAGGCTGAGTATATTATTAAACACAGCTTCACAATTTTTTAAATTGTTATATTTATTTTGCGTTTTATGCCCCCAGTAAGGGTGTAAGTGTAAAGGAATAAAATGGACGCTGCAACCAATGGAAAAGTCGGCACTCATTTTATTTATAAAGTCATCTCTTGTAACAGGCGCATCAGATGCTAATTGGATAGTAAATAAATGCCAAGAGTGTATATCGTTACATCTGGGATCTGATTGTATTTTGATAGGTAAGTTTTTAAATTCTTTACTATAGATGTCATGAATATACTGACGTTTTTTTTGAAATATATGCGCTTTCTTTAATTGCGGTATACCGATGGCAGCTGCGATGTCTGTCATGTTGCACTTGTATCCCGGGGCTATAATTTCATAAAACCATTTTGGTTTTGTGGAGGTGTAGCGATCAAAAACATCAGCTGAAATTCCATGCAAGCGCATTATTCTACATCTTTTTGCTATAGCTTTGTTTTTTGTTATGATCATTCCACCTTCGCCGGTAGTTATAGTTTTTGTAGCATAGAAGCTATAAATGGTGGCGTCGGTATCCAGTGATCCGATTATTTTGCCGTTATATGTAGCAGGCAGTGCATGCGCAGCATCCTCGATAATATATAGCTTGTATTTTTTTGCTATGCTGATTATTTTTTCCATATCGCAAGATAGGCCGGCAAAATGAACCGGTATAATTGCTTTTGTTTTTAAGGTAATTGCTTCTTCTATTTTATCAGGATCAATATTAATTGTATCAGGATCAATATCAACAAAAACCGGAGTGGCTCCTACATGCACTATACTCATGGCGGTAGCACTAAAAGTAAATGCCGTAGTTATTACCTCATCTCCTTCTTTAATGCCTAATGCTTCTAAAGAAAGAATAAGACCTGCGGTTGCCGAATTTACTGAAATAGCCTCAACTTCATCGCCAATAAAATTCGCAAAATCATTTTCAAATTCTTTTACTTTTGGACCGGTAGTAAGCCATCCGGATTTCATGCAGTTAGTTACCTCGGTAATTTCTTCATCAGATATATCAGGTAGGGCAAAAGGAATGTAAGTAATATTATGTTGATTATTTATCATATGGTGTAATAGGCTAAAATTAAATTGATATTTACTATTCTTGCTAATTGACTATATTAAGTTATGATATAAATGTCTATTATTTACATTCTGTAGATTGATTAAAATATGACCTTTTATAAAGTTTTGTGATGAAGGTTTTTGGTGAAGTTTTGGGTGTTAAGGTTTGGGTGTGAATCAAAAATGTAAGCTAGAAGAAATTTCTTTATATGTGATATATGTTGTGGCAATGATATCGCCATTGATATCTATATATGCCGGCTTATCTCTTGCGGTTGCTTTTATTTTAGTATCGATAATGCCGTTAATTATAGCATTTAAAAACAATAATTTATTAGGAGCTCTTGATTGTGTTACCTATAAAATAATCTCAATTTTATTAATCTGCTGCTTAGTTTCTGTCTTGTGGGCTATAGATAAGGAAAAAAGTTTAAAACTAGCATGTATTTTGGCTGCTATGTTTTTGTTTTATGTAGCTTTGATTGATTTTATAAAAAATTTAGATGAAGTTAAAAAGAAAAGGATATGCCTTATCCTTACCGTAGGCTTTGTTGTTGCTGTAATAGCTGCTAATTTAGAAATTTTTACAGATGGAATGGTAACTAAATTCTTTAGATCTTTTGAAAAAAAAGAGCATATATTTAAAATAGTTGATTTAAATCGTGGCTCATCATTTTTAAGCTTAATTTTTTGGCCGGTGTTTGCTTATCTTTTATTATCAAGGCGCTGGATATGGTCGGTTGTTATATTTACTATTACCTTTTTAACAATATTTAGGCTGGAGAGTCAGTCAAGCTCCTTAGCTATTTTTCTAGGTTCTCTATCGCTATTGTTTGTATTTATAAGCGGCAGGATTGGTATTGCTTTAATTATGATATTAACTTGCATTATTGTATGTAGTGTTATTTTTTTGGCGCAAGTTATGGATCCTGCTAAGGTTTATCAAATAATACCCAAAATTCCAAACTCAGCTTCTGAGATAAGGTTGTATATCTGGGACTTTACAGCCGGTTTAGCTGCTAAAAAGCCGTATTTAGGTTGGGGACTTGATTCCTCTAGGTCCATAAATGTGGATGCCAGTCAATATGTTCTAAATAATCGCCACCCACTTCCTATTCATCCGCATAATAATATACTGCAAATTTGGCTTGAATTAGGCGTAGCCGGTCTTTTTATGTATCTGGCTTTGATACTTTCTATAATGAATGATATTAGAAGAAATATACAGGCTAAAGAAAATAAATTAGCTATTTGCATTGCCTTTGGTCTATTAGTAACATGTCTTTCC
>JBIKME010000049.1:0-7192 GCA_044359415.1 Rickettsiales bacterium
ATCCGCTTGGTAAGTTCTGAGTAAATATCTTTCTCTGAAAAGACTGTTTTCTTGTTTTTTAACTGGTACAGGGTTTTTGCGTCCTGCAATCTCTGCTCTTTTCTGATAAGAATTGCATGAACAGAAACATCTACTGTCTTTAACAGCTTAAATACCTCCCTCCTTACAGCAGCACAATCATCTTTAGCATGAAATGCTGTAGCCGTTTTCTTAAATAATGAGGGCGTACCTTTCAGACAAGGGTCTTGCAATAAGTCCTGCCTCAAATTATTAAACTTTTCCTCTATGTCTGCAATATCATCCTTTATCTTTAAAACGCCGATAATAAAAAATTTGGATACGTTACCATCCATAAAATTAACTGGTTTACCACGCTTATCAAAGAAAGTCATGTCACCTGTTTCATCAACATAATAAGTAACGCTATTGTTATCGCTCATCGATTTATTCCTGTATATTACTGCAAATATTATTATTTCATTTACAGGAATATTACAACTCACTCTTACGAAAACAATTACAATAAGGGGGTAAATTTACTACACCCTTTTAATTGAGATTATTTTTCTGCTTCAAATTAGTTTTGTAGTTTTTTATCTATCTTTTTCAGCATACTCATAATCTCACTATCTGGTGCAACATCTTTGCCTATCAACTTGCTTAGATACTTTTTCTTCACGGTTTACAATGGCAGGGTCATCGCCATTTTGGATTATTAACTTGGCATCATCTCTTTTATCTCTTGCATCTTTTAGAGAAAGTATCGGATAGTTTCCAAAGCTCAACCTTTTTTCTTTGCTTCCAAATCTATATTTTAATCGCCATAACTTGCCACCTGCTGGCATTACCTCAAGATACAAGCCCCCACCATCGGATAACTTATAAGTTTTCTCTTTGGGCTTGGCGTTCTTACATTTATGATCATTTAATTTCATTTTTTGGGGGGCATACCAAATCAAGTTTTAAAAACATGCCCCCACATTTCTTAGACTTGCAGAGACTAACCTAGATGACAACAGACAAGCTTTACAAGAAAAAGCTTGATTATCTAGTGTTTTTTGACTTTGCTGGACTTTGTTGGATAGAGAATTGGAGCGGGTGATGAGATTCGAACTCACGACATCAACCTTGGCAAGGTTGCACTCTACCCCTGAGTTACACCCGCATTATTTATTATGCAAACGGATAATACTTAAATTACTCCTATTGGCAAGATTATTTTTAAATTATTTATTCTTTGCTTTATTAAGTGCCTTTATTAAGGCCTTTTTATCTAAAAGTTCTGATAAAATTATACCGTTTGGTGCATCCGGACCAAATATTATATTAAACGGAACACCTACACGACCATGACTAAGGAGATAATTAGTAATATCATCATCCTTATTAGTCCAATCAGCACGCATAGCAATAACATTTTTATTCTTAAATTCTTCTACAATCTCACGCGAATCCAAGACAAGCAGTTTATTTACTTTACAGGTCAAACACCAGTCAGCTGTCACATCTACAAATACGATATGCCCATCTGCCACATAAGATGAGATATCATCTTTTTGAAATCTTTGCCATGTCTCATCTTGCTTATAAATATAAGCAGTATTTGTATTTTTATAATGAAGAGGTAAAGCAAAAGCTAATACGGTCAATATAACAAATAACGCTCCAAGAATTGCTTTATTTTCTAAAAAATTAAAATGACTTGCAGCCCAAATCTTGCATAATTTAATAATACATATAACTGCCAATATAATTGCCGCTGTAATGCCTATTTGTTTTGACAACACCCATAATAACCAAACAGCTGTTATTGCAAGCAAAACCCCCATAAAATTCTTAACAGATAGCATCCATTTTCCAGGCTTTGGTAGCTTATATACCAAAGATGGAAATATACAAAATAACAAATAAGGTAAGGACATCCCTACTCCCATGGCGGTAAATACTATAAAAATCTCAATGGGACTACGTGTAATGGCAAAACCAACAGCTACTCCCAAAAACGGAGCAGTACAGGGCGTAGCCAAAACCGTCGCCAAAACACCAGTTAAAAAATAACCAGGTAAATTATTTTTACTTTTACCTGAGTTTATAGCAAAAGGCATCCTAAACTCATATAACCCCCATAAATTTGCTGCGAAATAAACCAGTATAATTACTAAGGTAATTATAAAAACAGGCTCCTGAAAATGAAACCCCCAGCCTATATTTGCTCCCGCGGAGCGCAAAATTGTAACAACCAAAGCAAGTCCGGCAAATGAACAGATAATACCAAATGCCGTTATCAAAAAGCCTAATATGATATCAGTTTTGCTAGCTTTGCTATATTTTAGTATACTAAGAATTTTTATTGACAACACAGGAAGTACGCAAGGCATTACATTTAGAATCAGGCCGCCTAAGAACGCAAATAATATTATTATCCATAAGCTATATTGTAAATTAGTGTCCACCAATTCAATTATTTTTGTGGAAAAGTCCGTCGCTAAAACTTTTTTATAAACAGATTTATCCTTATTTGATAAAGTAATATCAACCTCATCCAAACTACTACCGGTCCGTGGAATAATAGAAATATTATATATAGCAGATAATCCGTCAGGACTTACCGAAGCAACAGGATTATAAAACGCAAAACTATCTCCCGCTTCTACGAATATATCAGCATCTTTTAAACTAAACTCTTTACTTTCGACAGCAATTTGTAAAAACGAGTCACCTGACTGATTCTTACCAAGCGACACTCGTGATATATTTATGTTATGATATTCATTTATTTGCGGCACTAACCGAGACTTTTGTTCAATTACATCAAAATGCTCAGGTGAATTATAGCTGGCAGGCAACTCCAATAACAAATTGGCTTTTGCAGGAATGCATATTTCTTTACATATAGCGTAATCAATCTGCATATTTAAATTAATAGCTAGCTGAGGATTTTCAGCTTCGATGCTGAGTGGAAATAATACATCCCCTTCATAACCATAACTTTCTAAAAAAACATCATCTGTGAATTTCTCTCTAAACCGATAAGGTGCCGGCCATTTTATATCCAAAGATTTTAGATTATCTGATTTACTTGAATCAATTACAGGAGGATAGCCTGTATCACCTGGTTCTTTCCAATATATTTTCCAACCTCTGTCTAAGTCAAAATTTAAAGCGGCTGTTACCTTCCCTCCTTCTATAGATCCTATTAAAAAACTAACCTTAGCTTGATCAGTTTTAGAAAAATCATAATCCGTGCTATAAGCAAAGCTAATATTAAAAAGGATAAGTATAAAAAAAATACAGCGAAAGAGTTTCATATAAAAATATTAAAATGGTTTAAATCAAAAAAACGAGAGCCGTTTATCAGGCTTAAATAAAACTCCATATTTATTTACTCAGCAAGCTTTTAGCTTTGTACTTGCAAGAAGATTTTCTGAAATTTTAAATTCAGCTCCGGTCTTGGAGTATATTTCCTCCAAGGTCACATCATCGGCCTTATCAACCAATATTAAACCCAAGTCACTAATATCAAATACAGCAAGCTCGGTAATAACCCTATCTACAACTTTCTTACCGGTTAGAGGCAGCTCACATTGCTTTAATATTTTAGGATCACCATCTTTATTACAATGCGACATTAAAACTACAACACGCTTAACTCCGGCTACTAAATCCATAGCTCCCCCCGGACCTTTTACCATTTTACCAGGCACCATCCAATTAGCTAAATCACCATTTTGAGCAACTTCCAACGCACCTAATATGGATAAATCAATATGCCCACCTCTTATCATTCCAAAGGAAGTAGCATTATCAAAAAAGCTACTTCCTTTTAAAGCTGTTACAGTTTGTTTTCCGGCATTAATTAAATCAGAATCAACCTCATCTTCAGTAGGAAAAGGGCCCAAACCTAGCAAGCCATTTTCACTCTGCAATGTTACATTAATCCCATTAGGTATATAATTTGCCACTTTTGTTGGCATGCCTATTCCTAAATTTACATAGTAACCATCTTTAAATTCCCTTGCGGCTATTTTACACATATCTTCTGATGTCCAAGCCATATTCTTACTCCTGATTTATATAATTTTATATTAAGCTGCTTGTCGTATCGTTCTTTGCTCTATTCTTTTTTGTTGATTTTGTGTTTTAAAAATACGCTTAATAAAAATACCCGGTGTATGTACGGCATCCGGATCTATTTCACCTATTTGAACTATTTCTTCTACTTCCGCGATTGTAATTTTAGCAGCAGTTGCCATTATAGGGTTAAAGTTACGCGCAGTTTTTCTATACAGAAGATTACCTGCCGCATCAGCTTTCCAGGCTTTTATGATGGCAATGTCGGCAAAAAGCGCCTTTTCCATTATATATTCTTCACCATCGAACTGTTTTTGTTCTTTATCTTTAGCAATTACAGTACCAACTCCTGTTTTTGTATAAAAAGCAGCTATACCTGCTCCACCCGCTCGAATACGCTCAGCCAAAGTACCTTGAGGGTTAAGCTCCAGTTCCAAATCTCCATCTAAAAACTGCTTTTCAAATATTTTATTTTCTCCTACATAGGAAGAAATCATTTTTTTTATCTGCTTGGTTTGCAACATTATACCCAAGCCAAAATCATCTACACCACAATTATTGCTAATTACAGTTAGCCCTTTTACATTTGAATCACGCACTGCTTCAATTAAATTCTCCGGGATACCGCAAAGACCAAAACCGCCGGCCATTATAGTAATGTTATCTGAAAGCAAACCTTCTAAAGCTTGCTTGGCATTTTCATATATTTTTCCCATAACAGTCTCCATAATTAGTTGTTGGTATTTATATGTCTGTCAATTTGTAAATGCAATTATTATAACAACATGATTTCAATACTAGGATATTTTCTCTTCGTAAAACTCTTCGCCTATTTCTATTTTACTTGCGCCTTTTTTCTCTCTCCAGTTATTTGTATCTCTCAATGAATAAATGCAACCGCAATATTCTTGCTTATAAAATTTTTCACGTTTTGCTATCTGATACATACGAGCTGAGCCCCCTTGTTTACGCCAATTATAGTCCCAATATTCAACCCCTTCGAATAAACCGGCAGCTTGCTTGCCACAGTCATTGATCTGGTCCATATTTTTCCACCTGGAAATACCAAGAGAACTTGTAATAATTCTAAAGCCGTTATTCTTTGCATACTGTGCTGTTTTTACAAAACGCATGTCAAAACACATTGAACAACGAATGCCACGCTCAGGTTCATTTTCCATACCTTTGGCATTAGAAAACCAATTTTGTACATCATAATCGGCATCTACAAAATTTATGCCCATTTTTTCAGCAAATCTGATATTTTCATTTTTGCGAATTTCATACTCTTTTTTCGGATGAATATTTGGGTTATAAAAATAAATTGTAAGTTCTATACCGTTTTGCATCATAAGTTCCATTAACTCTCCGGAGCACGGAGCACAACAACTATGTATGAGAACTTTTTTTTCACCATAAGGTACATCCAGATCAATGTCAGGTCTTAGATGATCCGGTATTTTTTTCTGATCCGATATTATATCCACTTTAGTATATCCTATTATTTTATTTCCACTATCATTTCAACTTTTAAACCATAACCTTCCAAAGCTACAATAGACGGCTTAGAGTTTGTTAACAGATTCATTCTTTTAACACCTAAATCTAATAATATTTGAGCTCCTATTCCATAATCTCTTAAAATATCGTTTGATTTATCAGAGCCATTTAGCCTTCTGTTAATATTTGCAGATACGCTTGTTTTATCCGGCTCTCGTAATAATACAATAACTCCACAACCATACTCATCTATCATTTTCATTGATTTTTGCAACTCACCGTTTTTATTCTCAGACATATCACCAAGGACGTCGGTAAAAATATTGATCGCATGCATCCTGACATGAACCGGCCTATCGCTATCTATTTTACCTTTTACTAATACTATATGCTCCGCATACTCAACTTTATTTATATAAATATGCATATTAAACTTACCGCCATAACAACTATTCATTGAGGTGGTTTGTAAACATTTTACTAATTTATCATTTTTTCTTCTATATTTTATCAAATCAGCTATTGTCGCCAACTTCAAATCATGTTTTTTGGCAAAGATGATTAGATCAGGCAAACGAGCCATAGTTCCATCATCATTCATAATTTCACAAATAACACCAGCAGGCTTTAAGCCTGCAAGCTTTGCAATATCAACAGCCGCTTCAGTATGACCAGCTCTTACCAAAACGCCACCCTCTCTGGCCTCAAGCGGAAATACATGCCCTGGGGTTGCTATTGCATCCGATGTCATTTGCGGGTTAATTGCAACCGATATAGTATGAGCTCTATCTGCTGCTGAAATTCCTGTTGTTACACCCTCTTTTGCTTCAATGGAAACGGTAAAAGGTGTATCAAAACGCGAGCTGTTATGCTTTGCCATTGGTGGTAAATTTAATTCTTTTATCCTTTGCTTTTCCATAGGCAAACAAATAAGTCCTCTTCCGTATTTTGCCATAAAATTAATAGCATTTGCATCTGCCATTTCAGCAGGTATTACCAGATCACCTTCGTTTTCTCTATCTTCATCATCGATAAGAATAAACATCTTACCCTTAATAGCATCCGCTATAATCTCTTCAATTGGTGATAAAAACTCTCCTGACATGTCACACCTTTATTATTTATCGTTATATTTTTCATTTAATCTTGCTGCATATCTTGCAAGAATATCAATTTCCATATGCGCTCTATTTCCAACCGCTAAATTCGACAATGTCGTATTTTTCCACGTATGAGGAATAATATTTACGCTAAACTTATTATCATTTACACTATTTACAGTCAAAGAAACACCGTCTATAGCAACAGAACCTTTTTCGGCAATAAAATATTTTAATTCATCGGAAGCCAATAGTGTAAGTTTATAACTTTCTCCTATAGATTCTACCGCATTTATATTTACCAAACCATCAACATGACCTGAAACTATATGACCTCCAATCTCATCTTGAAGACGCAACGATCTTTCCAGATTTATTTGCGTTCCTTTTTGCCAACTGCCTATATTAGTACGATTGATTGTCTCATCTGACACTTGTACGGCGTAACTATCTGTAAATATTTTAATAACAGTAAGGCAAACACCAGAATGTGCGATAGATGCTCCTATATTAATATCATT
>JBIKME010000245.1:0-7191 GCA_044359415.1 Rickettsiales bacterium
CATTGATGTTGGTAGTGTTGATAACTCTGGCTCTCATGCAAAAGATTCAGGCGGCAATATTATAAAAGGGCTGATTGCAGGTAATGATCTTACAATTAAGAACAGATCAACTTCAATTGATAATAGCAATGGCGCAATAGTGGCTAAAAATCTTGATTTGCAGGCCTCAGGTGCACTTACCAATGATGCAGGGTTAGTTCAGGGAACTGATGGAATTACGGTAAAAACGGCCTCAATCGCAAATACAAATACCTATGCAGCCGCAGATATTGATAAGGGTATTTTATCAGATGGCGATATTACTTTAGAAACAACGGCTGGTGACATTGACAATACCGATGGCATTATTGACGGTGCAATATTAGCTTTAACAGCAGTAGGTACATTCATCAATAATGCACTGGTTCAAAGCTCTGGCGATATGAGTATCGAGGCGGCATCGATTGACAATTACGGTTCAGACGAACGTGATGGCACAGGTGCAATTATCAAAGGTCTTATATCCAGCGGTGACGCCATCGTTACATCAACAGACAGTGAGATAGATAATGAAAGAGGCGCAATTGACGCAAGAGGCAAGCTGACCATAAATTCGGCAAATAACCTGAGCAATAAAGACGGTTATATAAGTTCTGCGGCAACGGTAGAAAAATCCACAGTAACCGCCTCTGGCAATTTTGATAATGATAATGGCAAAATATTAGCTGCAGGTGATATGGATGTTATTATCAATGGCGGCACAAATGACGGTGGCATTATCTCCAGCTTAAAAAACCTGTTATTCAAATCATCACCTAATGAGTTCGTAAATGCCAATGGTCAGATTTACGCAGGCGACAAACTGACCGTACAGAATGTTAATAATAACAACGGCATATTGCAGGGTGAAAACGGCGCTAGTGTAGATAATGAAGGCGGTTTACTTAATAATGAATATGGTAAGATAAATGCGGCGGGCTTAGGCGCGCAAGTCCTGATAGGCCAGAACTTTACCATGACCAACATTCTGGGCGGACAGATAAACGCACAGTCTGATATTGATATCAATATCGCCAATGACTATACGGTATCAAGTGATATAAGCACGAATGACCATGTTGATATTACCGCATGGAGCGTTACCAACAGCTCTACCATCAATGCTAATGACTATATCACCTTGACCATAACAAATGGGGGGTTTACCAACGCATCAGGTGCAAAACTTCTTTCCAATACGAAAGTGAAGCTTAACCTTCAGGGTTTTGGCAATATTGATAACTCAGGTGAAATCTCCGCACCTGAGATTGATATAGATATTGCGGGCGGTGACCTGAATAATAACACGAATGCCCTGATAACCAGTTCTGGTACTTTGGATATTGATGTTGCAGGAAATATAATGAATGCGGGGCGCATCAGTTCAACCGGCAATGCCACCATTGATACGGTAACCTTAAATAATGGAGGTGCCTCGTTTTCTTCAGGTGGCAGCCTGACCATAACAACCACTGGCAACTCGATCCACAACAACAACGGCTCACTGATATTTGCCCTTGGTGACATCAACCTTTACACGACCGATCTTGAAAATAGTTCTTCGGATATTTTATCCGAAACAGGAAACATCCTCATCCAGAGAAGCGATGTTGGTGGTAACAGCGATTGGGTTAGCAACACAGGTGGTTATATCGAATCAGCAGTTGGCAGTATAACAATCAATGCTGATATAGTAACAAACAAACGTGAGAACAGCGATTTTCAGTATACACTTGCCAATCCTCCGTCGGTGACGAATAACGGGGTTACAACATATACTTATAACACGCAGTGGCTAAATGACAACATTGAGGGATTCGTCAATAAAACCACAAATATTGAGGACAGATATTATTACGCAACTGGCTGTAATGGTGGCTGTACCGATTATATGTTTTGGATATTCAGGCCGTCGGAGAACGATGCTGCAACCAGTCCTACCAATCAGGCTGGATTTATCACTGCTGGCAATAATATAAGCATCAACGCCACGGATGTGACCAACAGCTCAAGTTCAATTGCAGCAGGCAATGACCTTGACATCAACGCATTGCAAACAGTTGCAAATTATGGCGCGACGGTTTCAGCATGGGCGCATTATCATAGAACACAGGATGGCGGTATAGGATACAACTCATACCAAAGGCCAAGTCTTCTGGATGCTATAGAAGATGCTAAGGTATCTGACGCACCTAACTGGTTTGAGGCTTCTCCTGCTGTGACGGAAATATTCCCCGCATTATTTTCAGCAGGTGGTGATTTTAACGTGAGTGGTGGTACTGTTGAGAATATCGATAACTTTTATGGCGGCACGCAAAGTCAGGCAAACAGTCGCAATGCCAGCTCCCTTGGCACGTTTAAAATAGAAGCCCTTGCAGCAAATAACGGCCAGTCGATCATAGGTGCTGTGGCAGCAGGAGTGCTGTCCTACACTACCTCACCTGCGCTTGACACCAGCCGCTTTGTCCGCATACCAACGCATGATAACGGCCTGTTTAAGGTCAATAATGCGCCTACATCCAGCTATCTGATTGAGACCAACGAGGAGAATGTAGACTTGAGCCGTTTTCTTGGTTCAGAATATTTTTTAACCCGCATAGGCTATACAGTGCCAAGTGATACTAAACTTCTCGGCGATGCATTTTACGAGACAAAGCTGATACACTCAGCCATTTTCCAGCGCACAGGACAGCGCTATCTAACTGCCGGAATTGGTACTGATTTAGGGCAGATGGCTGCTTTGTTTGAGAATGCGGTAACTGAGAAAACCAACCTGCAGCTGGCTGTGGGCATAGAGCTGACTGCCACGCAGATTGCGGCTCTGACATCCGACATTATATGGCTGGTTGAAGATGAAATTGATGGCACAAAAGTTCTAAAACCAGTCGTTTATCTTGCTCAGGCTACAATGGATAACTTAAATGATGAAGGTGCGATTATAGTTGCTGAAAACGACGCAGCCATAACTGCCACCGGTGACGTAAACAACTCTGGTTTGATCGAGGCACTTAATAACCTTGAAGTCTCCGCTGGCGGCGACATAGGCAACACTGGCAAGATCAAGGCCGGTCAGGATGTAGCGCTTACTTCTACCGGCGGTTCGGTAATCAACAAGGCGGTAGTGCAGAAATTCGAGCAGACAAGCTCCTATATCCGCCAGTATATCAGCCAATTCGGACAGATTATCTCAGGCAATGATACCACCATAACAGCTGATCAAAACATAACTAACACCGCATCAGATATCACAGCGGCAGGCGATATAACTCTCACTGCTACCAACGGCTCGGTAACAATCGACACTGAAGCCTTGCATAACCGCACGGAAACAGGCAAAGGCACCCGCCATTACGGCCTCGATGATACTGTAATCCACACTGCATCAACCGTAACCGCAGGCAATAATTTAAGCATCACAGCAGGCTCAGAAATCATCGTCCTTGGTTCAAACGTTACAGCAACCGCAGGAAATGCAACTTTAAATGCCGGTGATGATATAACAGTTGCATCTGTTGCCAATGAATCAACTCATATCAGAAAAGATAGCAAGAAAGGTACATTCTCAAGTACCAGCTATACAAAAGAAACATTTGACCGTAATAACCAGTCATCGACAATAACAGCATCCAATGATGTAGATATAACCTCTGGTGGTGACACAATCATAATCGGCTCGCAGGTAAGAGCGGTAGAGGGTGATAATATCATCACGTCAGGTGGTAATCTTTCTATGGTATCTTCACTTGATATCCATGAGGTACATGAGACGAAAGAGAAGAAGCTTAGCTTTATTGGCAGAGTTCTTGGTGCTACGATTATGCCATCTGATAACTTTAGCGATTCTGAGCAAAGCTATGACATGGTAAGAAGTGTCAATAATATGTCCGGGATTGATGCCGGCAATGATCTAAGTACTGCTTCAGGCGATGATACGATGTTAGTAGCGTCACGTCTTGTTGCAGGAGGTGATATAAATATCACGTCAGGAGGGAGGACAAAGATTTTATCTGCCATGGATACGGAGTTTGAGCAGACAAAAGAATCATCAGAGAGTCTGATGTGGCAGAGCACATCAGATAAAGGTCATTCTGATGAGACTGTTGTTCATAGCCAGATATTACATAACGGCACTCTCACTATTAACGCGTTAGAAGCTATTGAAGTTGATATCAGGAATTCCGGCTCTGTGGAGGATTCAATTGATATTCTGGCAAGAGAACCTGGTCTTGCATATCTGGCTGATCTTAAAAACAATCCTTATATAGACTGGAATAAAGTTAATGAGGCCCATAGTAATTGGGATTATGAAACAGAAGGGTTAACTGAAGCCGGAGCTGCTATTATAGCTATAGCCGTAACTCTCGCTACAGCCGGAGCTGGAGCTGCTGGTTCCTTTGGTTTTGTTGGAGCCAATTCAGTTGCCGCAGGTGGGGCTGCGGTAGGAAGTACGGTAACTCTTGCAAGTGGGGCAACCGCAGTTGTAGTTAGCAGCTCTACTATGGCGATGGCCAGTGCCGGAATTTCTACTTTAGCTGCGCAAGCTACAATCAGCCTTGCCAATAATAAGGGTGATATTGGTAAGACTTTGAAAGAATTAGGTTCGGAAGAATCAATAAAAAACCTTGCTGTGGCTGTAATTTCTGCAGGAGCCACTTCTGGCTTGACTGATGGACTTGGCATAACAAATTCTGTGGCTACTTCTGCCATTAATGCCTCTACTTCTGCAACTATACAAACTATTATAACTGACGCTGATTTTGAAGAGTCTCTTGTTACACAGCTTAAATTTGCAGTTGCTAACGTGGTAGCTGGAAAAGGATCCGATATTGCTAGCAAAACTTTTGCTGATTCAAATGTGGTAAATGCTCTTGGTAAAACCATAGCTAACGCAGTAGCCGGCTGTGCCGCAGGCGCTATAGCGAATGATTCCTGCACAGGTGGCGCTATAGGTTCAGCGGTTGGTCAGAAGGTAGCAGAAATTGCACATAAAAATGGCTTTGATTTAAAGCAAAGTGTACAGGCAGGACAATTTGCGGCAATAGTCACCACTCTTGTTTCAGGGCAGGATGGCGCGGAAGGTATTACCGCTTCAAACATGACTTCTGTTGCAGCGGCTACATCTTATGCAAATTCGGTTGTCGAATTACAAAAGAAATTGTTTGAAGGTGCGATTTCGGAGGAAAAAAGGAAAGAATTTGCCAAAGCTTTACTTGAAGGAGAACCGGAAAGAATAGAAAAATTAGCTGAACTTATAAAAGGTAATGAACTTTCAGAGTCTGATAAAGCAGCTATTATGCAATTTGCAAAGGATAGGGATGAAACCAAATTGATGGCAAATCTAAGCAAAGCAGGAAAGGATGCTGCAGTTGTGCAAGTTGCCGTTTTATTTGATGGTACTTGGCAGAATAATGATGGAACGACAACGAAAAGTAATGTTGCAGTATTTCATGAAGTAACAAATGGTCCAAGTGTTTATGTTCCTGGAGTAGGCACAGAAGGATTCTTTGATAAATATTTATGTGGTGCTATTGGTTGTGGTGCGGATGAAAAAATTGCAAAGGCATATAAGGATATTTCAGATATCTATTCGAGAGATGGAGGTGGAAAAATTATTATAGCCGATATCCAAGGGTTTAGCCGTGGAGCCACACTTGCCCGCGCATTCTCTAATGATTTCTTACAAAATGGTATTTCACAAATTGGTGTTGATCCGGCAATGGTAGATATCCGCTCATTGCTACTGTATGATAGTGTTAGCTCGTATGGGTTTCCAGGTAATAACATTGACTTTGGTTATGATTTTACTACATCGCTTGATATCGGTAAGATAGTGCAGGCAACTGCCCAGGATGAGAACAGGGTGTTCTTCCCACTTCAATCACTTAAATATGCTGATGGGACGATGCCTAACAATGCTGTGGAGCAATCATTCCCGGGTGCTCATAGTGATGTTGGAAATGCATATCCTACTATAGATGCGCAAGGAAAATCAAATGAGCTAGGGCTAATTGTTCTGAATTGGATGTATAGTGAAGCGGAAAAGGCCGGAGTACCACTAAAACCGCTTGGGACGGAGTATAAGCCATCCGCTACGACCACAGCGGCATTTAATACTTATCTGATGGCGAGGACACAGTATGAACAAACACCAACACAGGCTTCTCTTGAACTGATGGAAAATTCCTATAATGTTTTAAAGGAAAGATATCTCCACGATGAAAGAGCATTCTGGGAAATGGGAAATGATCGTAATATTTACCCTCAACAATAATTTATTAAGGTGTAAAATGAGAATATTATTATTTACAATGACTATCTTATTTTCTTTAAATTCCTGTGCCATGGCTACTTTTCTTGGTCCTGCAGCACGTTATGAAAATTTAAGTGACCAACCCATAAGACAAATAAAAGTTACGCTTGGTAAGCTTGATTTACGAGGCAAAGAGATGGGTTTATCTCCTGGGCAAGAGGCAATTGATAATTATAGTATCAATAATAAAGAAGACATCTATGGAACAATAGTAGTTTACTGGCAAAATGCTGACGGAAAAGAGTTGACAAAACAATTTGAATTAACTGAGAAAAGTTTACCTCGTAATCGCTTAAATAGTAATGAATATATTGTTTTTGAATTTACCCAAGATAATGTTGAATACTACACAAGTGCCGCCCCAGATTATTGGGAACGAGGGAAAAAGTCTGCCAAAATAAGAAGTCAAATTCGCCTTAGAAATTAAAATTAGAGTTCCTTAGGGACTGGTTTGTAACATAATTTCCCTTCATGTTAATGGACATAAACAAGCAGAAAGGATTACAAACCCGTTCGGTCTCTGTGTATCTATTAATGTTGATAATTACGGTAAAATATACTACCGGGATCACGACTCAGCTAACGAAGGGCAAGAGCCAACTTACGACAATATTTTGATTAGTTAATACGTAAGCGTTTTTTGTAGGCGGTATTTAATTTATTGTTAATTTATTAACAAATTAATCAACAAACTGTTTGTCCAATTTAATATTCCATGGCAATAGCTCATGAATTTTAGCTGCTAATGCTGTAGGAGCAAACTTATCACAAAAAATAGGCGACGCAGGATTAAATAAAATAGAAAGTGCCATATCCCACGCTGTAGTTGGCTGTGCAACTGGAGCTATTAACGACTCATGTTT
>JBIKME010000050.1:0-7120 GCA_044359415.1 Rickettsiales bacterium
ATAACGTGCCACAGATTATGGATGGTATGAGGGGAGCTATAAGCCGTGAAACCTATCTTGCCTATTTAGAACAGGCCTATCACCATGTAAAACACACGCTACCACTACTTATGGCAGCAGGCAGCCGTGTTCCTGCAGAAAAAGAATGGCTGCGCCGCAGCTTTGCTGAATATATAAAAGAAGAAACCGGGCATGAAGAATGGATTCTAAATGATATAAAAAACGCTGGAGGCGATGCTGATTCAGCACGCAAAAGCTCCCCGTCACTGCCGGTTGAATTGATGACTTCTTATGCTTATGATTTGGTGATGCGCCGTAATCCCGTTGGATTCTTGGGTATGGTGTTTGTACTGGAAGGCACCAGCATTGCTATTGCCACCCATGCCGCAGAAACAATAAGAACTTCACTAAAACTTAAAAAAGACTGCTTCAGCTACCTGCTTTCCCATGGCTCTCTTGATGTAAGCCACATGCAGTTTTTTGAAAAAACCGTAAACCAGATTACAGATAAAAAAGACCAGCAGGATATTATTCACACTGCGCGAATTATCTATCATTTATTTGCGGAAATGTTCCGTGGAATTCCCCATAAAGTAAAGGAGAATTTATGAATCTTAAAGGAAAGAAAATAGCTATTACCGGAGGTACAGGCTGCATAGGTGGGCTGCTGGTAGAATTTGTAGCACAGAAAGGTGCCACACCTGTTATTATTAGCCGCTCACCCGCACCCAATTCAAAATGGCAATATATTCATGGTGATTTATCTAATATTGATGATGTAACAGCCATAGGCAAGCAGCTAGCCAAAATCCAGCCGGATATTTTGGTCAATCTTGCCGGAATCCAGTATTTCGGATTGCTCGATGAACAGCCATCCAGCCAGATTGAAATGCTGTACCAGATAAATCTTATAGCACCGGTCTTACTAACTCAGGCAGTTTTGCCTTCTATGAAGAAACGAGGTAGCGGGCAGATAGTAAATATCGGCTCTATTTTTGGCTCGATACCTTTTGCCCATTTTGTTACCTATTCCAGTGCAAAAGCAGGCCTCAAAGCATTTAGCGAAGCTCTAAGGCGTGAGCTGACGGATACCGGAATTAATGTTACATACATTGCCCCACGTGCTGTAAAAACGCCTATTAATAATGAAAAAGTTATGCAACTGGCCAAGCAAACAAAAATGGCAATGGACGACCCTGAACGTATAGTGGCACGTATAGCCAATGCTATCGAAAATGATGCCAAAGATGTATATATCGGCTTTCCAGAAAGTATATTTGTACGCGTTAACGCCCTTCTTCCACGTGTTGTTGATGGCGCTCTGGCCAAGAATGACCGTATTGCAGCAAAAATTCTAACCCCACAATCTTAAGGAGAACTAACAATGAAACGATTGCTTATATTATGCACACTAGGATTAATGGCATGGCTGCCTTCAGCCAATGCTGCAACAATGGATGAAGAGATTGCCGAACTGCAAAAGCAATGGGCGGTTATAAAATATCAGACACCAGATAAAGCAAAACAAAAGAAAGCTATTGCAGAACTTGCAGATAAGGCCGCCGTGGTAACCAACGAAAACCAAGGTAAAGCTGAAGCAATCATCTGGCAGGCGATTATAGTTAGCACAAAGGCGGGGATTGATAGTGGTCTTGGCGCACTTGGCAATGCTAAAAAGGCTCGTGACCTGCTGCTGGAAGCAGAAAAAATAAACCCGCAGGCGCTTAACGGCTCAGTTTATACATCGCTTGGATCACTCTATTATAAAGTTCCCGGTTGGCCTATAGGATTTGGCAATAACGACAAGGCAAGGCAGTATCTGGAGAAAGCCCTTGACTTAAACCCAGATGGCATTGATTCTAATTTCTTTTATGGTGAGTTCCTCTATGAAAACGGAGAATATGCCAAAGCTAAATCAGTGCTTGAGCATGGCCTTTCTGCTCCTGCCCGTGAAGGGCGCGAACTGGCCGACAAGGGTCGTAAGGAAGAAATTCAGGACTTGCTAACTAAGGTAAATAAGAAGTTGTAATAATGCGCATATTGCTGGTTGAAGATGATAAAATGATGGGACAGGCGGTAAAAATCGCCCTGTCCCAAGCCGGTTATGCTGTTGATTTAACCCGCACGGCAGAAGATGCAGAAGCAGCACTTGATACAACACCTTATGACTTGGCAGTTCTCGATATCAATCTACCCGGCAAATCAGGCCTTGACCTGGTAAGAGACCTGCGTAAGCGCAATAAGGACATTCCGGTATTAGCCCTTACGGCACGCGACACCACCAAACAAAAAGTAGAAGGCTTAAATGCCGGAGCGGATGATTATCTGGTAAAACCTTTTGATTTGGAGGAGTTGCTGGCACGAATTGAGGCTCTTTTCAGGCGTAGCATTGGCCGTCAGGCCCCGCATATAAAAAATGGCAACATTATACTTGATCCCTCAGCGCGCACAGTTAAAAAGAATGGTAACGCCATAGAACTTTCAGCGAGGGAATTTGTTATACTTACTATCCTGATGGAAAATCTCGGCAAGGTAATGAATAAACAGGAAATTGAAGATAAATTATATGGATGGGATATTGAGATTGATAGTAATGCGGTAGAAGTCCATATATCCCACCTGCGTAAAAAACTTGGTGATAATCTGATAAAAACTATACGAGGGTTAGGCTACATTGTCGAAAAAATCTCTTAAAACGCGCCTGACGCTCCATATTGTTATACCTGTTATGTTGGCTTTGCTGGTAATTGGCGGCATAGGATCGTATTCGGCTTATAATGAAGCAGAGAAAATATATGATACAGAGCTATCGCACGTTGCAGATCTCATGCTGGCAATACTTAGCGCAGAGGATAAGGAGGAAGCTAGACACTCCGGTTCACTAAGAAACCATAAAGATATTACTCACGATATAGTAGAGTTAGGTAGTAACTTTGAGGAAACAGGGCAAAGTTACGAGAAAAAATTAGCCTTCCGAATATGGAAAAGCGGCAAACTTTTATTCTATTCAGAACAATCTTCCGGATTTGGTGAAGAGCGTGTTACGGCTGGCTTTTCCAATCAGGAAATTGATGGCAAAGAATGGCGTTTCTATGTATTGCCAGATACAAAAGCTGGCTACACTATTGAGATGGCACAAAGGTTGCAGATCAGGACAATGTTAATAATGGAAGTGATGACTACTATTTTTTCTCCGCTTATTTTATTAATTCCTATTATTCTGATAATTACATGGGCTGGATTGCGTGCTGGATTAAAGACCCTAATGACAATATCAGATGCAGTAAAACACCGATCCTCCCTTGACCTGACCCCACTGCCGGAGTTTGAATCAATCGCGGAAATAACTCCTCTTATTGATTCTATCAACGGACTACTGGAAAACCTAGATTATGCCCTAAAAAAAGAGCAGCGCTTTACTGATTTTGCCGCCCATGAACTACGCACACCAATCGCTATATTTAAGACACAGGCACAAACTGCACTCAAAGCTACCGATGATACCCAGCGTAAAACTATTCTTGAAGCGCAGGTAAAGGCCGCAGACCGAGCAACCGGCATGGTTGACCAGCTGCTTACCCTTGCTCGTCTGGAACATGCTGATATACCTACCGAGAAATTATCATTAGGCGAAATTGCTAAAATGGTACTTCAGGAAAGGCTACCTCTGGCCGAACAGAAAAGCCTTAACATGATATTTGAAGAACGCAACTCCGCTTTTGTTAATTGTAATAAGGAAATGCTTACCATTATTTTATCTAATCTAGTAGGTAATGCTATAAAATATACTCCACCAAATGGAAATGTTATAGTAACTCTTTCTATTGATAATAAATTAGCGAATCTTGCTGTTCGGGATAGCGGACCCGGCATTCCCGAAGAGAAGCTGCCTTATATAACAGAGCGTTTTTACCGTGTATCCAACCATTCACAACCTGGAGCTGGCCTTGGACTTACTATAGCAAAACGTGCATCAGAAATTATGGGCGCAAACCTTATATTGCAAAATAATGCTAATGATCACGGCTTTGAATCTATTTTACAGTTTCATAACTATACAGCCAGTTAAGCTTTTATAAGCTGACAACTGTGGCACCCGAGAATTAGCCAGGTTGTAGGCGCACAACAGAGAACAGCTATGAACAATAAGTTCCCAACTAAAGGTCGTTCTTACATTTTAGCACAACTTTCTAGATTCCACACATGTTCTTGGTTGTTCAAGCCGAAGCATAAAGTTCTCGCCATCACATAGGCAGTACATTTTGTCTTTGGGCTTTGCACAAAAGGACGTTATGATGTTGGCGTGTAAGACTATCTAACCCAGCTAGTGCAGCATCTGTTGCCCGATGAATATCCACCAGATTTGTTTCTAGGATTAGTTTATGACGGTCAGCAATCGTTGTTTCAACCTCATCGAAGAGGATGACACAAGGACCACCAGAAGCTATTTCTGGAATTGTCTGCTGGAATAATTTTGTAACTTTTTTTTGGCTTTTTCCTAAAGCGGAACTTGCAAATGCATGAGGATCAATTTGTATAAAGACTACCTTATTTTCTGGCAAAGCCTTTGCAACTTGATTTGCTAAACCGCGAGCTAGCGTTGTTTTTCCTGTTCCAGGAGGCCCTGAGAGTAATATAAGTCCGTGCATAGGGGCAATTTCAAAAGGCACTTTCTGCCTTACAGTAAGGCATAGCAAGAATTGCGCTATAAGTCGATCTTTGATAGACTTATCCAGATGAATGGATACCCAAGCAGTTTCTAGACTGTCTTGTGGTAATTGAATTTACTCGGCGATTCCTGTCTGTATCATAGCTAAAAGCCTCAGTTTTATTGGTTTTATTGTTAATTTATATGTTGACAATATATGCAAAATGGTTTACAATTCATATTATTATATAAATTTGTAAACTAGGAGTCCAGCTTTATGATTGGCGCAAGAATAAGGTTAGCTCGTAAGAAAGCCGGATTCTCACTTAGAGACCTCGCCAAAGAAATAGGCAATAAGGTTTCTGCACAAGCTATTGGAAAGTATGAACGTGATGAAATGGAACCAAGCTCAGGTGTTTTAATTTCCTTGAGTAAGGCTCTTCGTGTGTCCTTAGATTATCTTCTTGATTCACAAAATATCGAATTAGCAAACGTAGATTTTAGAACCAAAGCCAATACCTCTGCAAAGGATCGTGCTCGCGTAGAAACCGAAGCGTTAGAGTGGGTTGACCGTTACCTACAAGTAGAAAATATACTTGATATAGATGGTTCACGCTGGTCTTCTCCTATTAGGCATCCTAAGAAGATCTCAACCATTGAAGAAGCGGAAGAATTAGCTAATGAGGTTCGCAAGGAATGGAAACTTGGTTGTGACTCAATCCCCAACATGACTGAACTTCTAGAGGAGAAGGGGTTAAAGGTATTAATTGTTGAGTTGCCACAACGTGTATCAGGATTTACCTGTATTGTTCGGAGAGCAAATAATTTACCTGAAATTCCAGTCATTGTTGTAAATAAAATTTTTTCACTAGAAAGACGCAGACTAACTCTGGCTCATGAACTTGCGCATAGAATTATAGACCATTCAAATTTATCTGAAAAAGAAGAAGAAAAAGCAGCTAATCGTTTTGCTGCGGCATTCCTAATTCCCAAGGAGCACCTTGAAAATGAAGTAGGGAAACATCGTAAAGCTCTTGGATACAAAGAACTAGTTGATCTAAAGTACATATACAAAGTAAGTGCTGCCGCTTTGCTTGTTCGCCTAAAGGACATTGGCGTTATTTCTGAAAGTGTACTGACTTATGCATTTCAATCTTTCGCTAGCAGTTGGAGAACCAGTGAACCAGATCCCCTGGAGCTAGAATCTAATCGCGGAGAAAAAGAGCGCCCTAGACGCCTTGAAAGGCTATGCTACAGAGCTCTTGCTGAAGATTTGATTTCCTTAGTAAAGGCAGCAGAGCTTTTAAGATGCTCCGTTTCCCAGGCTAGAGAAGGGTTAAGGGGGCCGGACGTTGCAAATAATAATTAGTGATAGTAGTTGCTTAATCGATCTGCAGAAAGCCTCTTTACTAGAGGCTTTTGTACGTTTGCCTTATGATGTATGCGTGCCGGACGTAATATTTGAAAGTGAACTTATTAGCTTCTCTACTCAAGAAAAAAATGCCCTTCAAAAATTAGGGCTTAGGATTCTAGAGTTGCCAGGAGACGGCATCTTGAGCGTACAGAATCTACGTAGAGAAAAATCAGCGTTATCTGTAAATGATTGTTTTGCATGTATTATAGCACAAAGAAATGCTGGCAGTATTTTGCTTACAGGTGATGGCGCTCTTAGAGCAACGTCTGAAGCGCGTGGTATTAGAGTACATGGTATTTTGTGGTGTATTGATGAAATCCATATTGCTCAAACTGCTACTATCAGGCAGTTGTACGACGCACTTGTTATGTTCGAATCAGATTCAACTGTAAGATTACCAAAAAGCGACCTCACTAGATTTACTAGAAAATATGGGGACCTTTTATAATGAGTGCCTTAATAAACATTCGAGTATTCTTTCTGAAGGAGTAAACACCAGTTCGAGTCTAGCGGACTCACAACAGTGTAAATCGTATCATATTACTTAGCGGTCGGATGGGTAATGTTGCTTGTCAGTCGGTTAAGATCAAGATTAGAATCATTGTTGGGGTTAGCAACAAAATAGTTGCAGAACTCCATGAGGGGATTAATAGCAGCCTTCTGCCGTCGGCGAAGGTGTTGACCTAATGTTGAATATAATTAAAAAATTTAGGCTAGTTCAAGCCCTTGTTAAATAAGGCTTAAATGAACTTCTGCGAACTGTAAAGGAAATGTGAGTGGTGACCCCTACGGGATTCGAACCCGTGTTACCAGGATGAAAACCTGGCGTCCTAACCACTAGACGAAGGGGCCATATATTGGCTAGCTGCGTTTTTTATACGATAATTAAAATAATATCAAGTACAGAATTAAAAATATCTGCATATTTTTATTATAAAATTGTATTTTTAAAAAACAAACCTGATCTTTTTGGTATAATAAATTATATTTGAATTCAAAATATAACTTACAATCAAAATTTTAATCACATTATTTTTACATTCTTTACAAATATAATC
>JBIKME010000069.1:0-6232 GCA_044359415.1 Rickettsiales bacterium
ACCATTTTTTTGTAAATTCATCATAATTTCGTTTATATGAATCACTGTTTTTTGTGTCTATATGCACAAGTCTGTTTAAGATTTCAATTGCAACTAACGATATGTTATGAGGATTTAAATGAATATGAGGGTTTCCTTCCGGGTGAATATCTCCGTTGCTGCGATCCAGAGTCTGTGGTTTTTCAAGTGGTTTTATAAAATCCGCAGCTGCAATATGTCCTGAATTTCCTATTTGAATTTTCTCACTCGCTTTTTCAAGTAATAAAGGCAACCACCCAACTTCCAGACCTGCTCCGGAGCAGATCAATAAATCAGCTTGGCGTATTTTTGCAATTAGACTTGGTCTAGCACGAATGTAATGTGGGTCTTGAGTGGCGGATGTCGCTGAAAATACATCCACATTTTCACCGCCTATTTCTTTTGCTAGTGATGCCCATTCAGGCTCGCATGCAAAAATATTCACTTTAGCTAACGCTTGTAAAGGGGTTGCAAATAGCAACCCCAACACTAATACCGAATAAAATTTTTTCATAAAAATACCTAATATTTATGAGCGCCATGAGCGCCAAGACTCATGATATACTGCATGATAAATTGATTGTCTGTTTGTTCACTAACCGTATTATCATTGTTGTATTGAAACCTAATTCGTGAAAACTCGCTGTTAGTCCAATCAGCCATCACTGAGTTAATATAAGGGTCATGCCCTTTGCTGTCCAAATCAGTGTCTAATAGAGCCGCTGGAGTATCAGGTGATTCTAATTTAGTGTAACGATAGCCAATACGCCACTGAGGATGGAACTTATATACTCCCTGCGTATACCAACCACTTGAGTTACCATTGAAAGCAATATCATTGTATGCACCATCTTCGTTGCGAAGAAAATACTCGCCTTGTAAAATTATTTCCTGATTTTTAGAGTTGCCGGTTGGTGCCCATGTATATTTTAAATCAGTTATATAAAGATCACTATCACCTATGAAGGTAATATTATCTTCATTGCTAGTGCGAGCTTTCACATCACTACTTAAATATGAGGCTCCCAAACGCCAGCTTTGATTTTCTCCCAGATCACCACCAATACGAGCAAATGTAGAATAAGAACCTGCACCCTCACCATTTGATCCGCCGGCAGGAAAATCATCTCCGCGGAATGTACCGCCACCGATTTCGCTATAAAAAGTTGTTGGTAGAATATAAGATAGCTCCAATCCATCGTCGTTAAATGAATTATTTAAAAACGCGCGATAAGGTAAAGCGCGATCAGCGAAGTCATCTGAGTGTGAATGTAGTTCGTTCATGTAGCCGAGAGTCCAGAATGCTCTGCCAGCCTTTATGTTTAAACCATTAGGCAAGCCTGATCCGGATAGTGTTTGTACATATGCTTCCTCAAGCTCTACTATATCAGAACCATCTTCCCTTACAATAGCCGCCGTCATGCTGCCCTTGAATTTATCATCGATTGCTGCTGCAAAATTAAGCTCCGACTCATCAATTGCAAGACCTTCGCTACCACGTTCACCCTCTTCACCTATGCCAAATCCTTTTAGCTCTGAGGTGTTTTCACTAAAACTTGAAAACTTACCGTTTAAAATAACTCCGATTGAAGGGTTAAACTCGTTGCCATAAATTTTGCGTTCACTTGAACTGTTATTGCTTGAACTGTTATTGCTGGAAGTGTTATTAATGACAACCTCCTCAACCCTGGAATTATCAGTATTTTGTTGACTTACTAACTCTTTACTCTCAAGTTTAGACAGTTTTTCTTCCAACTCGGCAATGCGTGATTCATAGCTATTGCGGATATTCTGAATTTCGTTACGCAGTAAATCAATATCTTTGTCAGATGCAGCTAGAGCTGATGTGCTTAAAAGCAGAGTTGTAAGAGCGACAGAAGTCGATATTTTTATTTTAGTCATTTTTGCTTACCGTTTTTATATTATAAAGTTTTTAGTGCCTACTTACTTTTTTAGCAGGTGTTAAGATATATAAATAAAAAACACAAACATATGCCTATAGTATATCTAAGGCATATGTTTGCAAATGTATTTATATTAGATAATAAAAACAGGAGGAGCTCTTGTTTGGCTTAGGCAATTAAGTGATTGTGCTCTGGTTAACGATGAAAAAGTAATTAGAGTTAAAATTACAAAAGTAAGATTGATAATTACGTTTATCTCAGGATTGATAATAAAATCAATGCTTTTGCTACAATAAAAAGAAATTTCACAGAAATTACCGTTATGCTTATGTTTTTCAAACCCGTGCTTAGCAAGGTGCGTAAGTGAAGCAGCCTGCACAGCAAGTAGAATAAATATTACTAATAAGCTTATCTTTTTATGCATTTTTAAGAATTTGTTTTGTCAAATCGTAAAGTGGACATTATGATATCTTATCAGTTCTTGATGTCAATAACGCAAGTACAAAAAATCAGAGCCACCTCATGAAGATTTTTTTCCAGTGATAACTTCTTGCAGCGCCGATTCATCCCAGGCGCATATTTTCCGCATTCCTTTAATTGACTGACGTTTGAGTTTATTTTGGTGCAATAAGTTCAAAGCAAAATGGCGTATAACAGCCATTACATGTGGAGCGTTTTCCTTTCTAATTCTCGAGTAATCTTCATTAAATGACATGTCTAATACCCAATGCAAACTATTTTCGACACGCCAATGACTGCGTATTGCCTTGAGGGTTTCTGCAGGAGTTGGGTTCGTTAGAGATGAGCGTAGTAGCGGGTTTCTTGAGTAATCTGCTATTTTTTAACTCTATTGTGGATTTTATTCTTATAATGCAGTTAATTATTTTCCATTTCAGATGGCGCTCTTTGAGCCATCCAAGGTCTTTAAGTGAAGCAGCATTCTCTTGTTTCAATTCTCCCATGCCCTTTGTCATAATCGGTATGTGAATCAAGATCTTTTGTAAGTGCTGTATCATTGGCAAGATTTTCTGGGCTTTTGTAATAAGGAGGTTGATATGAAAGAGGTGTGAGGTAATTAGTAAATTGCATTTTTAAGTGAATAAGATGGACATAAGATTTTTCTTCTAATTGTCTTCTCCGTAGGAGCTATGGTCTTAAGTTTTGGTTAAATTAAATATGAATGCTAGTGCCTGAGTGCTGTAAAATATTAGGCATTTGATGGTAAAAAGTGCAAAATATAATCAACATAAGGAGCAAATCGACACTTAACTGTATCAATCGGGATTTTTGTTAATAAGCTTGTTGCAGTTAAAAAAAAAACTGATATAACACCATTTATAAGTTTAACTGTGAGTATTTCACAGCCAGAGCTTACGTAATAATGAGGTAAAAGTTCATGAAAAAAAATTTAAAGTTAACGTTAGCTTCTCTATCTTTTGCAGCGATAGTATCTGGAGCATTATTAGTTTCTTCTCCTTCATTTGCAGAGGACGCTCCTGCTGAGTCCGCTGCTCAAGTAGTAGAACTAAAAAATGGTTCAAAAGTGCAAGTAGAAGGTGATTCAGTATCGGTTGTTAACCAAGATGGTACTCTAACACCTGCTCCTGATGGAACTCATGAAGCTGCTGATGGAAAAACTATTACAACTAAAGACGGCAAAATCGTTAACTAGTTTGTTTTAAATACAAACGAAAAAGCAGCTAAGCAAAAGCTAAGCTGGCTTAAATAGAATGTATATTTTACTGCTGTAGATTCTTGATTTATAAAATAGATATAATGTCAGATTATGACTTATAGTTTTATAGCTAGATTCTACAGCAGTTTTTTTTATAGAACTCCTTCTATAAAACGGTAAATTAAAAAACGCACTGTACTTTTAAAGCAAAATAAATAAATTTGTTAAAAATAACTTTTTAACAACCTTGATAGTGTTTATTGTACATCATCATAAATCAAAAATTTTTACTTCCGGATCTTGGAGTTTAACTTTTGGGCATTATATAGTTTTTTGTGGTTAAATTCTAAGATTTATACTAACAGCATGCGGTTACTCGCTAAGATGCTATAGTTACTAAATATTAGCAACAAATAATGGAGAAAACATGAAAATCGGAATTCTATCAAGGAATCGTAAACTTTATTCAACAAGAAGGCTTGTTGAGGCAGCTAAGCAAAGAGGGCATGAAGTAAGAGTTGTAGATGCTTTACGTTGTTATATGAATATAACTTCTAATAAACCAACCGTTTATTATAAAAGTAATGGAATAAAAGAACTTTTGGATTTTGATGCAATAATTCCGCGAATAGGAGGTTCCATTACTTCTTATGGTTCTGCTGTTTTGCGCCAATTTGAAGTAGCTAATATATATTCCGTTAATGAATCAATTGCAATTTCTCGTTCTAGAGATAAATTACGTGCGCACCAGCTTCTGGCTCGAAAAGGAATTGGCATGCCTATAACAGGATACGCTAATAGAGCAGATGCTACCCATGATTTGATAGACTTTGTAGGTGGAGCGCCATTAATTGTTAAGGTAATGAATAGTACGCAAGGGAAGGGAGTATTACTAGCCGAAACTACAAAAGCTGCTGAAAGCCTTATTAATGCATTTCGTGATCTGGATACGGATTTTTTAGTACAAGAATTTATTAAAGAAGCAGGCGGAGCCGATATAAGATGTTTTGTCATCGGTGGTAAAGTAATGGCGGCAATGATTCGTAAAGCAAAAGAAGGTGAATATCGTTCTAATTTACACAGAGGCGGAACTGCACATGTAATAAAGCTGGAGCCTGAAGAGCGTCTTCTTGCAATCAGGGCTGCAAAAGTTATGGGGCTGGATGTTGCTGGTGTTGATATTGTTCGTTCAGCCAGAGGACCGCTTGTGTTAGAAGTAAACTCATCTCCGGGATTGGAGGGAATTGAAAAAGCAACAGGAAAAGATATTGCCGGCGCAATCATTCAATATATTGAAAAAGATGCTGTAAAAGGACCAAATAAGCTAACTGGCACAGGATGATACAGATTGCTATAACACAAGCTGTGTTTCTTACGTAGGCTGTCAGATATTCTGTGTAAATAGAGGTTCGAATTTTACTCTTTTACCCATAAAATAGAAAATTAGTTTAAAGCTTCTGTCCAATCTTGAACAGGCATTGCCCACTTTTTTGTGAGCATTTTTCAAGGCTAAAAAATAGATTTTTTTACATCCTAATCGTTAGGAAAAACAACTTTGTTTTTTTATGATTCGAAATGTTTTGTTCGGTTATTATCTTGCATTATAACGTCTATAATGTTACTTACAATTATTGTATAGTTGTTATTATAATTTAAGTGCAAGAATAAGAATTTATGCCAGTTTTCAAAAAAAATAAACAACTATCAGGATGGGGAAATTATCCTAAATCAGTTTGTACAATATACAGGCCGGAAAAACAAAAAGAAGCTATTGATACATTAAATAAAAATAACAATTTGATCACCCGTGGTCAGGGTCGTTCTTACGGAGATGCCTCATTAAACAAAGATTGTACTATCTTAACTGATAGGCTGGATAAGTTTATAAATTTTGATTCAGATTCTGGTGTCTTAACAGTTCAGTCAGGTGTAACATTCTCAGAAATATTAGATGTATTTATACCAAGAGGGTGGATTCTACCAGTGATACCTGGTACTAAATATGTTTCAGCTGGCGGAGCATTTGCATGCAATGTTCATGGTAAGAATCACTTCAAGGTAGGTGATTTTGCCAATCATGTAACTAATATAAAGCTAGTTTTGGCAAGTGGTGAAGAAATAGAATGTTCTCCAAATAATGACCAGGATATATTTTGGGCAACCGCTGGAGGAATGGGTCTTACCGGCTTTATTAAAGAAATATCTATAAAATTAAAGCCTATAAAATCATTATCTCTTCTCTCTAGAGCAAAAAAGACTTGCAATATCAGTGAGATGTTGGATTGCTTTAAGGCAGAAAGGAGTTCGTCTGATTATATGATAGGCTGGATAGACCATTTTGCTACAGGTACGAATCTTGGTCGCGGTGTATTTGAAAGTGCAACTCATATTGATATAAGTAAAGGCAAAAAACTATCCGAGCATAAAATGAGTGGAGAGGGTATAACCATACCTATATTTTTCCCTGCTTTTATTTTGAATAAATACTCAATGGCTTTATATAACCGCTATAGGTTTCGAAAATATTCTGCTGGCTGGCTAGAGAAGATTGTTGACTTTGATGGATTTTTTCATCCGCTGGATAGCTTAAAATTATGGAACCGCATGTATGGCAAAAACGGATTTTTTCAATACC
>JBIKME010000051.1:0-6993 GCA_044359415.1 Rickettsiales bacterium
TCAGGAAAACACGATAGCCTCCTTAAAGAAAGCGGTGAATATAATAAGTTATACAAAGGGCTGCAAAGTCAGGATGCAAAATAATATTTAGATATTAAGGTAATTATGTTGAAGACGTCAGTAAAAAAAATATTAAAGAGTCATTTATTTCTAAGACTTGTAGGCTGGTTGGCTCATAAATATATTTTGTTCGTCCATTATACCGGTCGATGGGACATAAGGGGTATTGAACATAGGCAAAAACTCGAATCTTCTAACAAACCTTTTATTATTGCATTCTGGCATGGCAGATTGTTAATGACTCCTCCTATGGCGCCAAAAGTTGATAATCTCAGCGTTTTAATATCAAAACATAAGGATGGTGAATTAATTTCTCAGACATTGAAACATTTTAATTATAATTTAATTAGAGGCTCGAGCGGAAAAGATGGAACAGCGGCTCTTCGGTCTGTTTTAAAGGTTGTAAAAAAAGGCGGGGTGGTCGTAATAACTCCGGATGGACCAAGGGGGCCGAGAATGAGAGTTTCCGGCGCTATAATAAAAATCGCGCAACTTACTTCACTGCCTATTTTACCTCTTAGCTTTTCCAGTTCAAAGGCAAAAATTTTAAATAGCTGGGACCGCTTTGTCGCAGCAAAACCTTTTTCTAAGGGTTGCTATATATATGGTGATATTTTTTACGTTGATAAGCATCTTGATGATGCGCAGCTCGAAAAAGCTGGTATTGAACTTGAAAATAGGTTAAATAATATTTCCAAGGAAGCAGATGAGGCCGTTGGAATAGAGGTGATTCTTCCAGCTGAACAAGGTAAAGAAAAAAGAAAAAAGAAAAAATAATTATTTTTATGATGCTAAGATTATACCAATTACTGACTTTTATTAGCGGGCCCTTGATAGATCTTTATCTTTTAAAAAGAAAGAAAATGGGCAAAGAGGATGAGCAGCGGTTCTCCGAAAGGCTTGGATATGGCGGCTTTCCAAGGCCAAAAGGATCTGTAGTATGGGTTCACGCTGCCAGTGTCGGAGAAGCGCTATCTATACTACCTATCATTAACAAGCTCAACGGCAGGTATAAAAATATGAGCTTTTTACTTACTACGGGCACAACCACATCTGCAAAATTAATTGAAAGCAGATTGCCTAAAGAAGCATTTCATCAGTATGTACCAGTAGATAAAATAATGGCTGTAAGCAGATTTCTAAAACATTGGAAGCCAAACCTTGCTTTATGGGTAGAGTCTGAGCTATGGCCTAACTTAGTAACTCAGACCAGCAATTATTGCCCTATTATTCTAGTTAACGGACGCATGTCTGATGCTTCTTACAATAAATGGCAAAAATATAAATCTTTAGGTAAACAGGTTGTCAGTAGATTTACTTTAACACTACCGCAAAGTAAACATGATGCCGAAAGATTTGAAAGATTAGGCGCTCGTAATGTAAAATATCTGGGTAATATAAAATTTGATGCTCCAGCCTTACCTTCGGACTCAGAAAAAATGGGAGTTCTGATAGGTCAAATTGGCCAACGCCCTGTATGGCTAGCTTCTAGCACTCACGCTAATGAAGAGCAATTTGTAGCCCAGATTCACAAATCTTTAAAAGAATCACATCAGGATCTGCTGACCATCATAGCTCCTCGTCATCCCAAAAGAGCAGAAGAAATTGAAAAAGATATTTTACAGTTAAATTTAAATGTATCTGTACGCTCAAAAGATCAGCCAATTACTGATCAAACCGATATATATCTTGCAGATACCTTAGGAGAACTAGGCTTATTTTATCGCCTTGTACCCGTGGTCTTTATCGGAGGCTCTTTAGTTGAAAGGGGTGGACAGAATCCTCTGGAGGCAGCTCGCCTTGACTGCGCAATAATTTATGGTCCGCATATGGATAACTTTATTGAAATTAAGCGTGAGTTAGAAATGGCCAAAGCTGCTATTTGCATAAAAAACAAAGCTGAATTAGAAGAAAGCATAGATACACTGCTCACTGATCATACAAAACAAGAAGAGTTAGCTAACGCTGCTAGTAAAATTGTAGAAGAAAAGTCTGGTGTATTAGATGCATTTGTTAATGAGATTATTCCTTATTTAGATAAAATTGCAGATAATAAGAATGAAGTCTCCTAATTTTTGGCAATCTAAATCTATTGTTACTATTTTTTTATTGCCATTGTCGTGCTTGTATTATTTGGCAAAATTTATAAAAACTCTAATGATTCGCCCATACAAGGCTGATGTTCCGGTGATTTGCATCGGCAATGTTATTGCCGGGGGAGCTGGAAAGACTCCGATTGCTCTGGCTGTTGCTAAAATGCTGATTAAAATGCACAAAGACCTTGTTTTTCTAAGTCGCGGATATAGTGGAAATTTAAACGTTACAACTTTTGTAAATAAAAATAATCACAGTGCCAAACAAGTAGGAGATGAGCCTTTGCTGCTAAGTGACGTGGCACCTACGGTAATATCAAGAAGCAAAGTTGCAGGAGTAAAGCTTATATGTCAGAAAAAGATAGATGTTATAATTATGGATGACGGATTACAAAATCCAACATTAACAAAAGATCTGTCTTTGTTGGTTATTGATGGGAATTACGGGATAGGTAACGGATGTATAATTCCAGCAGGGCCAATGCGTGAAACATTATCAGCAGCGTTAAAAAAAACAAATGCAGTTATTTTTGTAGGTGAAGATAAAACAGGCTTACTGCCTTCTTTAAAGAATGCATCTGTTATCAGGGCAAAAATTGTTACAAATCTATCGGCAGCTAAGAATGAGAAATATATTGCATTCGCAGGAATTGGTAATCCAAGTAAATTCTTCCAGACATTAAAGGATAATAATTACCAGGTTATTGCCGAATTCAGCTTTCCGGATCACTATCACTATACAAATAAAGATATTTTAATGTTAAATAGTAAAGCTACTGATTTGCGCGCTCAATTAATTACTACTGAAAAAGATCTCGTGCGTTTAACGGCATCACAGAAGACTAATATCACCGCCTTGCCAATAGAGATAGAGTTTGAAGATATAAAACAAATAAAAAAGCTGCTGGAGAATTTATGAACAGAAAATTATGTCATTTTATAGAAGCCGCGTTAGTAAAATTATTATTTTGTTTCTTTAAAATAATACCTATAACCGCTTCTTCATCTATCTCCGGCTTTATTGCCAGATCTTTAGGGCCCCATTTAAAGGTTAATAAGGTAGCTCGTAATAACATTGCTCTTGCTCTACCTGACCTTTCCGAAAAAGAGATTAACAACATTATATTAAGAATGTGGGACAATCTTGGCAGAGTGGTCGGTGAGTTTCCGCATATGGCAGGTTTTAAAGGTATTAACTACAATAAAATTGTCACTATTGAAGGCGGTGAAGTAATAGAGGAAATTATCCGAAGTAATAAGACGACAATATTTTTTTCCGCTCATTTTGCTAATTGGGAGATAGCTCCTAAAACTGTATATGAGGCAGGCTGTGTTAATACCAATCTTGTATATAGAAAATCAAATAATCCCTACATCGATAAGTTAATACTAGATGTAAGATCAAACTATCAAAAAGGTTGTATGCCAAAAGGACCTGTCGGCGCCAGATATATTATAAAAGCCATTAAAAATGGTGAGCATATCGGTATGCTGGTAGATCAAAAACAAAATGATGGCATTGCGGTACCATTTTTTGGTAAAGACGCAATGACTGCCTCGGCGATTGCTAATTTGGCTCTAAAATTTAATTGTCAGCTGGTGCCAACAGAAGTGATTCGCGTTAAAGGCCCTAAATTTAAAGTAAAAATATATGATCCTATAATTTTAGAAAAGACAGGTGATCAGGAGAAAGATATCTATAATACTATGGTAAAAATCAACTCCATTTTAGAAGGCTGGATTAGAAAAAATCCCGAGCAATGGTTCTGGGTACATAATAGATGGCCCAAACATACTGACACTAACAAAACAGGCTAGGATAAAAGGCGCATCACCAAATTGCTTTACCGGAACCTTTAATTCCTAACTCATCCCAGATACTGTTAATTTTGCTTATGATTTTTTCATCCATTTGAATTTTATTTCCCCACTCTCTCGTGGTTTCAGGTTCCATTTTGTTTGTGGCGTCAAGTCCGACTTTACTTCCTAAGCTTGGTTTTTCGGAGGCAAAATCTAAATAATCAATAGGCGTATTTTCGATAAATGTCATATCACGAACAGGATCCATTCTTGTAGATATCGCCCAAATAACATCTTTCCAGTCCCTGACATTAATATCATCATCTACTACAATTACAAATTTTGTATACATAAACTGACGCAGAAATGACCACACACCCATCATTACTCTTTTTGCATGTCCTGGGTATGCTTTCTTCATAGAAACAACTGCTACCCTGTATGAGCAGCCCTCTGGCGGTAACCAGAAATCTACAATTTCAGGGAATTGTTTTTTTAATAGCGGAACGAAAATCTCGTTCATAGCTTGACCTAAAACTGATGGTTCATCAGGTGGCCTTCCGGTAAATGTACTTAAATAAAGCGGATCTTTACGCATTGTTATAGCAGAAACTGTAAATACAGGAAATTTTTCAACAGAGTTATAATAACCGGTATGGTCTCCGTAAGGACCTTCATCTTGGTATTCCTCCAGACTTACATGACCTTCAATCACAATTTCGGCATGAGCAGGAACTTTTAAGGGAATCGTTTTGCAATCAACTAACTCCAGTTTTTTACCTCTTAATAAACCAGAAAACTGATATTCAGAAAGATTGTCTGGTATCGGAGTTACAGCAGCAAGTATAGTAGCAGGATCGGCTCCTATTACAGCCGCCACAGGAAAAGACTCCTTTTTATCTTTTGACCATCTTTGAAATTGCTGTGCGCCACCACGATGTTTTAACCAGCGCATTAAAGTTGTATTTTTGCCTGTAACCTGCATACGATATATGCCAAGATTAAAAGAATCCTCTCCTTTCTTTGTGGGTCCCTGAGTTACAACTAGCGGCCAAGTTATAAGAGGAGCAGGTTCTCCGGGCCAGCAAGTTTGCACAGGAAGGATAGAAAGATCGACGTCTTTACCCTTTATAACCCTTTCTTGACAAGGAGCTTGTTTAACATTTTTAGGCGTCATATGCATTACCTTTTTTAAAATAGGCAGCATATTAACAGCCTCTTTCCAGCCACCTGGCGGCTCAGGATTTTTTAAAAAAGCAAGGATCTCACCAATTTCGGTTAATTTATCCGGCGTTGAATTCATGCCTTTAGCAACTCTTTCTACAGTGCCAAATAAATTAACCAGTACCGGAAAATCTGATTTACCATTTTCCGTTATTACATTTTCGAATAAAATAGCAGGTCCATTTTCAGCTAAAACCCTAGTTTGTATTTCTGTCATTTCCAAAACAGTAGAGATCTCTTTCGATACCCGTACCAGATCACCGTCAATTTCTAATTGTGATACAAACTCTCTTAATGACTTATAGGACATAAATAACCAATATTTATAGTGGGCTTCTCAATTATAAATATATTTTTAACATTGTCATTTAAAGAATTGGCTGTAATTTAGTTAATATTTTAAATTGAATTTTGCATGCTTAAAATATAACATTAGGCAGCAGCCTCCCAATTGACAATAATATCATTTTACACAGGACATTGACAGTTACCCGCCATTACTTAGCCGCAGGATACATAACCAGTTTATTTTACTTTTACACAACCCTAAAATTACTAAGAAATTGATAATTCATAACGCTATCTTCTTCTCGTGCTTATAATAACAAATATTAATACAATATGCGCGCCGCTACAAAAGCAAAAAAGAATCCAATAAAATATATTGCTACGGAGAATCCGTATATATATTTGCTAAAGCTCTTAATTTTTGTACAATTCTTAGCTGCAAAAGGGTCAGAACTACATGGGATGTTGCGATTTATATATCGTAACGCCCCTGTTCCAAGCAGTAATACCCCGGCTACTATGAAAACCACTTCCTTATGCTCTGAAAGCACAATCAGCCCTGGCACATTGCTTACTAGCCCGGCAAGTGATGCACCAGCTCCAAAAGTTACGAATAAAGCAGGAAGGGCGCAGCATAACAATGTACCAAGAGAAGTACAGAGGCTGAAAAAAGGTATGATAATTTGTTTCCATAAATTTTCCATATTCATTCCTATCTGTTTATTTTAACAATATTATAGCCGGCGTCGGTAATCAGTTTTGTTAGGGTAGCGTCATCAATGTCGGCATCTTTTTTTAAGCCTATCGTCACCATCTTGTTATCAAGATTGACATCAATGCCTGTTACCTCACCACGTTTACTGAAAATCTTTTCCAAAGTACGAGCACAGAAATCACATACCAGACCATTAATATTCATAACGATAGTGTGGTCGGCATGCTCAATGCCCGAAACGGTTTTCTGTATCTGGCTTTCCATTATGTCAGTGTGATTTGCAAAAGCCTCTGTTTTAAATATAAAAGTCACTATTAATGTAAATAATAAAATACGCATTTTATTTCTCCTTAGAATCTGTGAATAAAATTGAATAAAATTTTGCCTTTGTTGTTAACTCCGGCTTCCAGTAAATCAGCCCCTTTGAATAGTCGGACAAGAGGTGTTGCCGTAACCTTATCCGTGGCTGACGGGGCATGATCAACCTGGAGCATAAACCATGTGTGAACATCACCATAATCACCAATATAAGGCGCAACACCCACCCGTGCTTTTTGTGAAAACTCCTTACCGATATCTCCGGCATAAATTCCCCGGTTCTCATAAGAGGTGAAGAAGCGGCGGTTTTCCCAGTCGGAAGCAATGCCTGTAAATCCAGCTGCTTCCGATTTATTATCGAAAGTGCTTTGGTCGCTATAAGCAACACCTACAGCGGATTTTAGCTGTCAATGCTAATTTACATTCCCCCTAGTGTGCTCATTTAAATTCCCCCCCCTAGGGGGGCTGAGCTGGGGTAGGTTTTTTTGTGGTGTG
>JBIKME010000052.1:0-6973 GCA_044359415.1 Rickettsiales bacterium
TTCTTTAAATTGCTCAACATCCATGGCCCTAAAGAACCTCCTAAAAGTGTTATCGCTTGGAACTCCGTTGTTAAAAGGAGAAAACGCCAGATGCGGTCTGCACCGATTTAAATAGTGATGATCCAGTGGAGTATGCGCGACAGGTTCTTTTGAGAGCAGGAAAGTACGATAAGATCAAGTTGCCCCATGGCATTGTGCTGGTGCGAGAATACAAGCGAAAGAAATATGAAGTTTTTTGCTTGGCGTCCTGCTTTTTGTATGATGGATTCCATTACAAGAGCCTGACGGAAATTTCTCACCTGATTACCAAGAGGCAATATTCTGGTCCGTCATTCTTCAAGAAAAAGACGCATATTTATCTGCATCGCTAAGAGTACTGTTTGAGAGATTAAATGGCTGCTTTGGTTCATTCCATGGCAGCCTTTTTTCATGCTTTCAGAGCCGTTTTAATTGTAAAAAGTAGCCATAAATCATTCTATTTTAATGCTTTAAGGTCATATACTTGCCGTTTTTTGATTTGTTGTGCAGATTAACCCAAATACACCAATTTTCAAAATTAACTATTTTGTTCGCGCACATATTGCTCTTATAAGACAATAACTTATAATTCAAAAATTCGTATAATTTATATCAAAATAACATTTTAACTGGTTTTATAAATACATTTTGGCGGTATATATAATTTGACTTTAGCGGAATATCAAGTTATAAAATAACGGATAACCTAATGAAAGAATTTCGCCGCTTATGATCCCTAAACCCTATACACGCTGGCAGGCAGAAACACTGCAAAAAACCTTAAGCAAGCGCCGTGTACTGATTCTGGCTGGGCCGCGCCAATGCGGTAAAACAACGCTGGTCAAAGAAATGGCCGATGGCAAAACGATCTACCGCACGCTGGACGATCCCACCTTGCTGAATGCCGCCATGAGCGATCCTCAAGGGTTTATTCGCCATGATGACGCGCTGATGATTATCGACGAAGTACAGCGTGCGCCGCTTCTCCTGCAGGCCATCAAGCAGGATGTTGATGAAAACCAGAAACCTGGCCGTTTCTTGCTGACCGGCTCGGCCAATATCCAATCCCTGCCTGGAGTCACGGAATCTTTGGCGGGTCGTGTGAGTAAAGTACGTTTGCGCCCACTAGCGCTGGGAGAAATTTATAACGTTCCTGCCCATTTTCTGGAGCGGGCTTTTCGGCAAGAGTTTAAAGTGAGACAACCTTTTCGCGCGGGCATGAGTGCCGCAGGCGATGCGTTGGACGCTTCTTGGGACAAAGACATGTATTTGTCTGAATCCTTTCGCGGCGGGTTTCCTGAAGCGCGACGCCTGATGGATGAGTTGGAACAGCGTGCCTGGCACAAAGATTACATCAGCGCCCTGATCGAACGCGATCTTAAAGATATCACCAATATCAAACGCAAAGACGCGATGGTGAAATTGATTGAGGTGCTGGCGGCATGGTCATCAAAATTTATGGACGTCGCTTCTCTTTGTAAAAGCCTGTCGCTCGCTCGCCCAACGGTGGAAAGTTATATCAACGCGCTGGAGGCCTTATATCTGGTTGACCGTGTGCGCCCATGGCACAAGACGGATTATGATCGCGTTGGCAAACGGGAAAAGCTCTTCCTGTCTGATACAGGCATGATGGCGGCAGTACTGCGCTGGCGCTTTGAGCGTGTGCGCCTGGATGGTGATATGAATGGCAAGCTGCTTGAGACGTTTGTATTCAATCAACTGGCAGCGCATCTGGATGTTCATGAGGGTCTTTATCAGCTGACGCAATATCGTGATGGTGAGCAGCGCGAGGTCGATTTTGTTGTCGAGCGCGAGGATGGCGCTGTTCTTGGAATTGAAGTTAAATCCGCCTCTATTATTGATAAATCAGCGTTCAAGCACCTGATCTGGTTTCGTGAGAACATGGTTCCTGGGCAGGAATTTGTCGGGATTGTTCTTTATACCGGTGAGCATGTGGCCTCATTTGGTGACGGCCTGTGGGCTGTGCCGATGAGCAGCCTCTGGACATAAAATGTTGATAAGTACAGAAGTTCGAATTCTGCACGGCTACCAAATTTCTAGTTAGTTTGGTGGGGCTCTTTTGTCATTCTATCACAATATCTTGACTGAAGTTTGATAAGTTGTAATGATGTTTTTCTGTACACCACCATTTATTCTACAACCCGCCCCGATTGGCGGGTTTTTCTTTGCGCAAAAGCCCAATGTTCGCGCCGTTTTGCATTTTGCCTGCGTACTAGCTCGTCTTTATTTACAGAGCTATCTTCGCCTTTCAAATAACAGTGGTGCCACCCAGGGCCACCTCATGCTGCCCCATCCTTATGACAAAATGATCTGCTGATTTTTATCAGCCAGAGCTCGTATTTTCAAGAAAAAAGAGCTTTAAGTGCTCTTTTTTTATTGACATTTTGTAGTCCCGTGGTGTGGTATTTTTATCATGGGGTTGTTGTAATGTAATCAAGGAGTTTAAAAATGTCTTATCCGGAATGGGTTCTAAAACATAAATTACCAAACTCAGAAATTAGGTGCATTCGAGACAGATATTATCTGTATGCTACAAAATCAGTTTGGTTGCCTGAAAAAAACGCACTAAAAAAGTAACCCTCAAACAAATTGGTGTTATAGACCCTGAATTCGGCCTGATTCCAACCGGAATGTCACGTAGAGGAAAGGTTCCTAAAGGCGAGTCAAAGCTACGTGAAGACTTGCCTTTGGAAACTAATTTTATGGATAAATTTGAATCCATTGAATTTGAATCCATTGAAGATGTGCGCTCAAGTAAGAATCAGCTCCACAGTGTTACCGAAATAATTCTGGTTACGTTTCTTGCTGTTATTCGCGGATCAGAAAGGATAATGCTCCTTGCGTCATGGCTATTATCAGGCATTTCGCACTGAATCTGCTTAAACAACATCAGCCAAAACGTGTATCCATCAAAGGTTTTAGAAAAATCTGCGCATGGGATAATGATGCGTTAGATAAATTAATCTCTAATGAAAATGTTAAAACTTCATGAGGTGGCCCTGATGAGGTGGCCCTGTGGTGCCCCCGGTCAGACTTGAACTGACACATCCGTGAAGATAATGGATTTTGAATCCATCGCGTCTACCAATTCCACCACGGGGGCTAGATTTATCCCAGGAGACAGATAGCGTAATTTGGGCTAAATGTCAAAATGCTTATTGTTTAAAAGTTTAATTATTTTTCGAATTATCAGAAGTTTAAAAATCCTTACCATTTGCTCCTAATATATGAAGCTAAATTTATCTTAAATTATATGTAGAAAAGGGCAACTTCAGGACCCAACTTCAGGACCCTGTGATAATAAAATTAATATATCTTAATATCAGAAGATCCCAAACTTGTGTAATAACAGAAATTACTGAAAAATATTCAGCTTAGATAAGCGGGGCTATTTAGATAAGGCCGCGCTTTATATTTTATTACCGAATATTTACTAATGAACTTACTACTGACCAGTTTTTTCTGTGGATTTTGCTGCGTCTTTCGCCTCCTCAGAGTTGATCTGAGGAGTTTCTCCAGATGAACCATCCGTAGAGCTTTCTGCAGGATTTTCTTCTACTGTTTTTTCTTCAGTTTTTACTTCTTCATTAATTAACTTTTCAGTATTTGCCTCAGCCCCATCTTTTGTTAGATTAGCCTCAAGAGTTTGTATTCTTCTATCTAAACTTACTAATTTGTCAGATATTGATTGGAATTCTTGTTGAAGAACCGGGTCAGCAGCCTGATCATCTGTATTATTTGGAGTTTTTACACTAAAATAGACAGCGGCAATTGCAACCCAAGTTACTAGTATTAGAAAAATAGGACTTTTAGAATTAGACATTTTTTTACCTTTGCTTAAAGTATTATGATTTACGTCACGCACTATATCATAAGTTTTTTTACTAGCAAATAGATTTAATTTTAAGTATTTATTTTCTACCGAAAAGCTTTTCAATGTCGTGCAGCTTTAATTCAATATATGTAGGACGACCGTGATTACACTGCCCTGAATATGGAGTTTTCTCCATGTCACGCAGAATTGCATTCATCTCATTTACATTAAGGCGACGACCTGCTCTAACTGAGCCGTGACAAGCTATTGTACCGCACACATGCTCAAAACTTTCCTCTACACTTAGTAAGGTACCATGTTCTTCAAGGTCGCTTACTAATTGACGAATTAATTTTTGAGCGTCAATCTCGCCCAAGAGTGCCGGAGTTTCTCGGACAACAACAGCATTATCACCAAATTTTTCTATAATTAATCCCAGTTTTCCTAAAGAGTCCTGGTGTTGTAATATACTGTCGATTTCAACCGGACTCATTTCTACAATTTCTGGAATTAGTAATCTTTGTGTAGTTATGGCTTTGCCAGACATGGCTTCCTTCATGCGTTCATATACCAATCTCTCGTGAGCGGCGTGCTGATCAACTATTACAATGCCGTCTGCGGTTTGAGAAACGATATATGTTTCGTGTATTTGACAACGTGACATGCCTAGCGGGTGACTAAATTCTTCGCCGGAAGTTATGTTAATACTAGGCGAAGATTCGTCTTTTACAGAATATTCTTGTGAGAAAAATTTTTCTTGTACCGCAGGTTTGTTAAATTGGTCTACAGTGCTTGATACATTGTTGGCAACAGTGTTTTCTGTATTAAACACTGTTGAGTTTAGCTGAGGATTAGACGCTATGCTATAGGATTGCGAATTGATGGCCGCCCCACTTTGTGGAATATATCCTGAAACATTTTGAGTAACCAAGCCGTATGAAGTTTTAGAAAATCCGGGTGTATTTGAAAATATACCAGGCCTTTTAAAGGCACCAAAAGCTTCTTGTGCTACAGTACTCGAAGTTCTGTGACCTGCGGTTGATAAAGCATTTTTAATTGAATTGATAATAAAACCTCTTACTAAGCCGCTATCTTGGAATCGTACCTCAGCTTTTGTAGGATGGACATTGACATCTACCAGATCATTAGCAATCTCTAAAAAGAGAGCTATTACGGGATATCTGTCTCTGGCGATAAAATCCTGATAAGAAGCTCTAATGGCGCCCAATAATAATTTATCCCTTACCGGTCTTTTATTAACAAAAATATATTGAGATGATGCGGTGCCTTTTGAATATGTTGGAAGGCAGGCATGCCCTGTTATTTTTATTCCTTCCCTGGAGGTGTTAATCTCAATTGAGTTTTCTGCAAAGTCTGCGCTGATGAGATCGTTAATTCTGTTAATTAAAGGGCTACTCAGATCCGTGCTAATTAATTCTTTTTTATCATTCTTAAGGTTAAATGCTATATTTGGGTTAGCCATCGCAAGTTTGCTAACTATTTCTTGTATATAAGATGTTTCTGTACGCTCTGTTTTTAAAAATTTAAGCCGTACCGGTGTTGCAAAAAATAAATCTCTTACCTCTATTTTTGTACCTTTTTGTATTGCTGACGGAAAAACTTCTGACTTTTCCCCTCCCTCAACTTTTATTGACCATCCATCGCAGGAGTCTTTATGTTTGGTTGAGATTGTCATCCGTGATACAGACCCTATAGACGGCAAGGCTTCGCCGCGGAAGCCTAAAAAATTAATATTAAACAAATCATCCTCAGATAATTTTGAGGTTGCGTGACGCTCTAAGCATAATTCCAGATCTTCTTTAGTCATGCCGCAGCCATTGTCGGCTACGGAAACTAAATTGCGGCCGCCGTTGTTAATTATTACGTCGATTTTTGTAGCTCCGGCGTCGATAGCGTTTTCTACTAATTCTTTTACTACGGAAGCCGGTCTTTCTATAACTTCGCCTGCAGCTATTCTGTTAATTGCGGTTTTGGATAAAATATGTAGGTGCATTGCTGTTTTGTTACTAGTGTGTTATAATCAAAATTATAATATATAGATAATAGCTTTCATTATTCAATGATTATTGATCGTCGATAGAGATTATGCTATTTTCAGCTACAAAATGATATATTTTTGTACTATAAAGATGAGTAAATTTAATATTTATTCTCAAGTGGCTAATTTTTTCTTGATAAATAATAGTTTTAGTGTGAAACTTGTTTTTTGCTAAAAACATTCGGAGAAATTAGCTGTAGTTTCTGTATTTTATAGTACGGGTTTTAAGGTTTTTTCATAGGAGTTAATATAGATGCGTGTATTATTAGTTGAAGATGACAGCGCGACAGCCCGTTCAATAGAGCTGGCGTTGGCTTCGGAAGGTATAGTGTGCGATATAGCTCAGTTAGGTGAAGAGGGGCTGGAAATCGGAAAAATATATGACTATGATATAATAATTCTGGATTTGATGCTTCCTGATATTGATGGTTATGAGGTTCTTCTGAGACTCAGATCTGCTAAAGTGCAGGTTCCTATTTTAATTCTTTCCGGATTGTCAGGTTGTGACCAGAAAATTAAGGGTTTAAGTTTTGGTGCCGATGATTATTTGACTAAGCCTTTTAATCGTGGTGAGCTGGTGGCTAGAATTCAGGCTATCGTCAGACGTTCAAAAGGACATTCTGAGTCTGTTATACAAATTGATGATCGTATCGTAATTAATCTTGATAGCCGCACTGTCTTAGTTGACGGATCTAATATGCATCTGACCAGTAAAGAATATGGTATTTTAGAGCTGTTGGTGTTACGCAAAGGATCCCTTATAACTAAAGAGATGTTTTTAAACCATTTATATGGCGGCATAGATGAGCCTGATTGGAAAATAATCGATGTGTTTGTATGTAAATTGCGCAAAAAGCTAGCTAAAATTACAAACGGTACTAATTATATTGATACCGTTTGGGGCAGAGGCTATATGCTAAAGGATAACAATCATCTTCCTATATCTCAAGAGCTTGTACAAGAGCAGAAAGTTTAAAACGGATAAAAGAGCGTCTTTTTCTAAAAATAAATTCTGTTATCTTACTCCGAAAATTGCCGTACCCACTCTTATATGTGTAGCG
>JBIKME010000053.1:0-6899 GCA_044359415.1 Rickettsiales bacterium
CAGGGTATTTACATACCGCTCATCATTTGTATCTTCCTCATCTTCTATCTCATCCTCATCATCGATATCGTAATCTTCATCTATTTGATCATCGGCAATAGCAGGCTCTTGCAGGGTATTTACATACTGCTCATCATTTGTATCTTCCTCGTCTTCTATGTCATCCTCATCATCGATATCGTAACTTTGATTTAATTTAGATTCATCATTATAAACTTGTTGGGAATAAGAAGCTTGATCTACAACTGATTCTATTTTATTTGGGGTAGTATCTTCAATTATTGAATTTACAGAACTTAAATTTTCTTCAATATAATTTCCTTCATCAAATATTGGCGGTGGCGGTGGCGGTGGCATAGCTTTAAGAGAATCTTGAGCGTAGTTATTTAGAGGTTTATTTTCTAAAACTTTTTCATTATAATACTCTTTATCATCAATTATTTGATTTTGTATTATATTATTTGAATCTGTAACAGATGTGTTTACAAAAATATCTTCAGAATTACTAGCCAAAGGATTATTTTCCACATAGTCATCAGCCATATACTTTCGCATAATATCAATAGTATCATTGCCAATACCACTTTCCAAATTATACAGCGCATCTTCTTTTACAATATCTATGCTATCTCCTGAATCGTCCATGGTAACCAAATTTTCTGATTCGTAAATATCGTCATAATCGTTATAATTTTCAGATATGTTGTTGGTACTTTCCAACTTGTGCTGTTCTGGTACCGAGTATTTACTCAAGTCTTCTTCTATATGGTAATTATCATCCTCATAAGTTTCAGTCTCGTAACTATCATTATCGAACTGCATCTTATCATCTGCTTTTTCAATCACATGATTCTGCGGTTCATAAGCTGAGTCGGCACCATTACCAGAGTTAGAATTAGCATCAGAATTGGTGTTTAAATTATCATATTCAGCCTTCTTATTATTTCTCCAGGAAAAAATTATTAAAAACAGCGAAGTTAACATTACAACTAAAGCAGAAACCTGAGCGATAAGTCTGTAATTATAATCTTGAAGATTCAGTTTTTTGCTTATTTGTTTTAAAGGAATATTACCTATAGATGCATAAGATATAAGGGAGCCTTCATTATCATAAGGTACAAGCTGGTTTCCTTGTTGTTTAGCAACAACCGATACCACACCGGGATCAAGATATAAAAAGCTGACTTTTAGATCACCAACCCTTGGATTTAAAGGATCAATACTGAAATAATAGCTTCCATCATGAAGTTTAAATGCCTTCTGACCGTCTTGATTTAATTTTAAAAAATCTTCCTGGGTAAGTTCAATTTTTTTATACTCATCTATATCTTTAACTAAGTTATCCGCTAAAATATATTCTCCGATTTTAATATTCTCACTTTGCCATTTTTTTGAAGAAAAAGGCATATCGGACGGATTAATATTTTCTTTATTATCAATCCTGTCTGAAGATAAAACTATAATTCTATCCTCCCATTTTTTCTCAATACCGTTTTCAGATTCAACCCACTGATACATCATTACCTGCCTCTCAAGAGAGGCAGCGTTTGCTTTTACGGAAAACATCGGATCTTCAAATAACTGAGTCTCAATAGCACCTGAGGCATAAACTAGTTTTTCATCCATGGAGCTATCTACTGAGGCAGTATTAATGGGAGTAATATTTTTCGCTACTGAAAAAAAACCAGCTGCATAAAACAAAGCAGCACCACCCATTAACAGCAACAATGAGCCGATTATTTTCTTATATTTATTAGTTTTTTTGTATAACTGAAAAGTAGATTCTGAAGCTCTATCCGAATAAGACATATACTATACATAAATTATTTTAATATAAAAAACATACTAACTTACTCTAAAATTTAGTGCAATCTAATATTAGCATTATATTTTTTTCTAATATAGAATATTATCTTAGTAAAGACTTACGTAAAAATTGTTTTTTAAGAAAAATCTGGTAATGAAAAAAAATGTATTTTATTATCTTTAATCACATAACATTTAACTAGGTATATATATGGCTCTGGCAGATCTTTTAGATAAGGGTGGATTGGTAATGGTAATACTTCTACTACTTTCCGTATATGTTGTTTCAGTGATATTCTATAAAATCTATCAGTTCTGGAGTATGGAACTTTTAAAAACAGATTTTATGTTTAATCTTTTACAAGCGGTAGAGGATAAAAAAATAAACGAAGCAATTCAAATAGCAACTAATCAAAAAAACCCCTTAGCAAGAGTAATAGAAACCACATTAAGATGCCTTTCTATTAGTCCGATGTCTGAAGAAAAGAGATTACGTACTATACAAGCCTCAGGCTCAAAAGAATTACGTGCTTTTGAAAGTCATTTGCGCGGCCTTGAGATGGCTGCCAATATTTCTCCTTTATTAGGACTGCTTGGTACCGTTACAGGTATGGTTAAAGCATTTTCCGGTATACAGCAAGTAGGTTCACGAGTTGACCCATCTATACTGGCAGGAGGAATATGGGAAGCCCTACTTACAACAGTTGCCGGACTTGCTGTTGCTATACCAGCACTTGCAGCACATTATATAATAGACGGTCGTATTGAAGAAGCCAGGGCGAAGATGAAGGATAGTGTTACTTATATCCTGGCTAAAGCCGAGGTTTAATTAATGGAGATTGAACGTAACTATAAACGAAAAAGTAAGATAGATCTTACGCCTTTAATTGATATTATATTTTTGTTAGTGGTTTTCTTTTTGCTTACTACCAAGTTTGTTACCTCTGAAATCATTGATTTAAATATTTCCACTATATCTAACGATATTAAGAATAGCGACAGCAATGCATTAGTTATTATTCTTTCAGATAATAATAAGTTTCTGCTTGCAGATAAGGAATATAATCTGGATCATCTAAAAAAAATTATATCACCTATTTTAAGTACTGATAAAAACAAAAATATTATAATTATGAATAATGAAGGTGTGACAATTCAGAATATTGTAACCGCAATGGATCAAATTAAAGCGTCCGGTGGTTACAATATATCAATTGGAAAATCATTATAATAAACCCCGGGGAAATATATGTGGTCGGATACTAAAAAAAAGCAAGTAAATCAAATTGGCTTAATCCCTCTTATTAACGTGATTTTTTTACTTTTAATATTTTTTCTTGTTGCAGGTACCGTTGAATCCATAGATACGTTTGAAGTAGATTTACCAGCTTCAAATAGCGGTGCTCCAAAAACCCATATTGACGCTATTATTTATCTAAAGGAAAATGGACAAATTGCTGTAAATGACGATGTAATCGAAAAAGAAAATCTAAGAACAATAATAAAAACTTTATTTATTGAAAATCCATCGCAAAAAATTACAATAAAGTCAGATGCTCAGTCTTCGGCAAGCATACTTGTTGATGTAATTGAAATGATTGAGTCATATGGTGGCGAGGAAATATCATTAGTAACCAGGGAAGTTAAATGATTAACAGGCGCAATAGATATTTTATTATTTCAGTTATGCTCTCTGTGTTCTTTCACTACGCGTTCTTAAATATATTATTTATACCTCCACATAAAGAAGCAGAAGAAGAAAAATTTTCATATTTTAATGTAAGACTAGGTATTAGAAAACAGGTAGCAAGTCACAACGTAAATGACAAAACTGCAGAAGTAACTTCCGCTGTAAAAAAAGCTGATACGTCTAAAATTAATGAAAATACACAAGATAGCAAAACAAAAACGGATTCAATACCTGATTCGACTATAGCAAAGAATGCGCCGGATAATAACAGTAATCAGATAAAAAATAATGTCAAAAATATTACAAGCGCTATTAACAACCAAGAAAAAAAAACCAAGCAAGACAGAGTCGCGCTTCATAATGAAATGAAGCGTGTTGTTGAAAACTTAGCCAACACCCTTACATACCCTAAACCAGCTGAGGAATTGTCCAATACCGGTAGTAGACAAAATAAAACTGAACAAAATGAAATTACAAAAAATAATAATACCGGAAGAACCATAGGTAACTCTTTAATTTTAGATGACGGCAATGAAACTTTGACTTACACTAAAATGCTACCTTTATGGATTGAACAGTTTATTGAATATCCTGAGCAGGTAAAATTACTAAAACTTAAAGGAGTAGGTGTAGCTGAAATTACAATTACAAGAGACGGACATATACTTAAAAAACAAATTACTAAAAGTACCGGTAATGTGATGTTAGATAATACCATAATCGAAATGCTTAAAAAGGCTGATCCGGTAATTCCGGTACCGGATGATTATCTTCCTGAATTATCGCTACTAACATATAAAATGGAATTTAATTTACAACCTTAATTTACAACCTTAAGTACATGACTAATATAAATAAACTTTTACATATTATGGAGCTGCTTCGCGATCCAATCAGTGGCTGTCCGTGGGATATTGAGCAAACATTTAAATCCATTACCACTCATACTATTGAAGAAGCCTATGAAGTTGTAGATGCTATAGATAACAATGATTTTGTAAGCCTAAAAGAGGAATTAGGGGATTTATTATTACAGATTATATTTTATAGCCAGATGGCAAAAGAGGAGGGGCGTTTTACTTTTGAGGATGTAGTTGCCTCTATTAATAATAAACTAATAGAGCGTCATCCTCATGTATTTTCCAATGAAATAATCAGTAGCGCAAAAGAACAAGAGATTGCCTGGGAAAACCACAAGGAAAAAGAGCGTAAGGAAAAATCAAATAAAAGTGATATAAGCATCTTAGATGGAATAGCATTATCTTTACCCGCACTTCAACGTTCTGTAAAGATTCAAAAAAGAGCAGCCAGAGCCGGATTTGACTGGAATAATATAGATGCTGTTTTTGAAAAAATAGATGAAGAGATTCAAGAGCTTAAATTAGCAATTAATGAAAATAGTAACATAGAAGAGGAGTATGGAGATTTATTATTTGTTATCAGCTGCTTATCGCTAAAACTTAATGTTAATCCGGAATCCGCGCTAAAGGCTTGTAATAAAAAATTTATCACTAGATTCAATTACATCGAACAAAAATTAGCTAAAGATAATAAAAAGCCTGAAGCTCGTCATATAAAACTAATGGAAGAACTATGGAACGAGGCCAAAGCTCTTAAGATTTAGCTTCGCTCTTATATTCTTCGAGCTTATATTCTTTTACATGCTCTACGTAATTATTTTCAGATATTTTAATAAAATCAGCTTCTTGCTCAGTCAAATCCCTAAAATACCTACCAGGATTACCTGCCCATATCTGGCCTGATTTTACAATTTTTCCAGGTGTAATTAAACAGCCGGCCGCTACCATCGCTCCTGACTCAACAACAGAATCATCCATTATAATTGCTCCCATACCTATAAAAGATGAATCCTCTATAGTACAAGCGTGTAGTAAAGCCCTATGGCCTATAGTTACGCCGTTTCCGATTAATGTAGGGTGACCATTCCTGGTAACGTGAATAATGGTTCCATCTTGTATATTTGTTCTGTTGCCAACTATAATTTTAGCTACATCTCCGCGCAAAACACATCCAAACCAAACACCAGTTTCAGCTCCTATAGTAACATCACCTATAATAACAGCGCCATTTGCAATAAACGCACAGTGATCAATAACGGGAAGAATTCCTTTATATGGCATAAGCATATATAATATCCTTTATGGGAAGACGGAATTAAATTTCAAACCGGCAGCCTCGTCAATACCAAACATTATATTCATATTTTGTACTGCCTGACCTGACGATCCTTTGGTTAGGTTGTCAATAACAGATATTATTGTGACTCTGTCATTTTTAACTTCCACAGCTGAAATAACACACATATTAGTGTTGTAAACATCTTTAGTGGAAGGTAACTTGTTATTTTCCAGAACATGCACGAATTGTTCGTTTTTATAAAATTCCCGTAATGAATTTCTAATTGTATCAACAGTGGATGATTTAATTAATTTTACGTAAATTGTTGACAATATACCTCTACTCATAGGTATTAAATGAGGTGTAAAATTAATAGTAATTTCTTTTCCGCAAGCATCTGACAATGTTTGCTCTATTTCAGGCATATGCCTGTGATTAGATATATTATATGCTTTTACCGACTCGTTAATTTCAGAATATAAAAACGCTTGTTTAGTTGCTCTGCCTGCTCCTGTAACCCCGGTTTTTGAATCTATAATAATATCATCTGTGTGGATTAGATTGTTTTTTATTAACGGTACTAAAGGTAATGAAACGCTGGTCGGATAACATCCAGGACACGCCACTACTCTGGCATTTCTTATCTGATTTCTGTATATCTCGGACAATCCATATACTGCTTCTTTTTGTATATCTAACGCTATATGTTTATTTTGATACCATTTTTCATATATACTCTCATCAGTGAGCCTAAAATCAGCAGAAAGATCTATTATTTTAAGTGATTTAGGTAATTGCAAAATAACTTCCTGTGAAGTTGCGTGTGGTAAGCAACAAAAAACAACATCGATTTGATTTAAGTCAACCTCTGACAATTTTACTATATCGGGTAAGTTAGCAAATTGAAGATGTGGATAAATATTTTCAATAGCTTGTCCTGCGTTACTATCTGCAACAAGAGCTTTGATCACCACATCAGGATGAGACAACAGTAATCTTAGCAACTCAACGCCCGTATAGCCGCTTGCACCAATAATAACAACATTAATTTTTTTGTTAATCAGCATATTTACAACTCATTAATATTAAACTATTTGCTTACTTAAACGACAAAAACCATAATATATGGCAATAAAATTTTTTACTATCATTAATATAAAAAAAGGCGCTTTAAAAAAGCGCCTTTTAATAAATTTTGTAAATAAAATATTAACGCTTTGAAAACTGAAAGCTTTTTCTAGCTTTAGCCTTACCTGGTTTTTTA
>JBIKME010000063.1:0-6499 GCA_044359415.1 Rickettsiales bacterium
ATTAAAGGTCATAAACTCCACTATAGGTTTTAATCCTGCATATGCCGCTCCAACCGCAATACCGGCAAAACCATGCTCGGTAATTGGAGTATCAATGACTCTTTTAGATCCAAACTCCGCTAACAATCCTTCCGTCACCTTATATGCACCTTGATATTCTGCTACTTCTTCTCCCATAATGAATATATTACTATCATTTCTCATTTCTTCTGCCATAGCGTCACGTAGCGCCACTCTAACCGTCATTTGCATTATTATCTTTCCTCTTTAACTATATTTTTTGGCAATTAAGATAAATAAATATCAGTAAATAATTCATCATAATCAGGCTCTGGACTATTCATACAAAACTCAACAACGTCATTTAAGTCAGCTCTGATTTTCTTATCAATGCCTCTTAGTTCTTCTGCACCGGCATATTTATTTTGTATAATTAATTCCTTCAAATTATCAATCGGGTCATGTCTTTCTTTTTTTTCTGCCACCTCTTCTTTTGAACGATATTTAGCCGGATCAGACATCGAATGTCCTTTGTAACGATATGTTTTCATTTCTAAAATTATCGGCCCCCTGCCTGAGCGTACATATTCGGTAGCTTCCCTGCCCGCCTTTACAACCTCCAATACATCCATTCCATCTACTTGCAAACCAGGAATACCGATTGATTCGCCGCGATGATATAGATCTGTTGTATACGAAGATCTTTTTACAGAAGTACCCATGGCATATTCATTATTTTCAATAATATATATAACCGGCAATCTCCAAAGAGCCGCCATATTAAATGCCTCATATACCTGCCCCTGATTTGCCGCACCATCACCAAAATAAGTTAAACATATATTATCATTACCCTTATATTTATTGGCAAAAGCAATACCAGTGCCTATAGGAACAGGGGCGCCAACTATACCATGACCGCCATAGAAATTATTTTTCAAATCAAACATATGCATCGAACCGCCTTTACCCTTTGAGCATCCGTCAGCTCTACCCATAAGCTCAGCCAACACAGACCTGGGATCACTTCCGCATGATAACATAAGTCCATGATCTCGGTATGTGGTAATAACAGAATCACCATCATGCATTACATGCTTCATACCGGCTGCTATAGCCTCCTGACCAATATATAAATGACAAAATCCCCCTATATACCCCATACCATATAACTGGCCGGCTTTTTCTTCGAAACGACGAATATTAAGCATATCAGTATATAAACCGATTAAAGTTTTGGCTGATAAATTGCTATTTTTCTTATTTTTTGTTAACAGATCCTTTGATATACTACCTGTTGTAATTAAAACTTTATTACGCAGCGATTCCAAATTACCATCGCTTTTTGCTAAAGCTTCTATCTGCAACCAGGCTATAGTAGGTATAGAGTCTCTTTCTTTCCATTTTTCAATAGCTTTTCTGCTTATCTCAACACCTGATTTGACAAACCTCTCATGCAAAGGAGAAATTCCACCAAAATATTCAATGACCGCACCCACATCCAATTTTATTTCCATAAAAAACCGTCTTTCTTATATTTTTAACTCCCACACAATGTAGGAAAAATACATTACAGTCAAGTAAAAACAATTTGCAGACATATAGTAGGAATAGCTACAGCCATTCAGATAGATTGAAAAAGGGATGGCAAGCCATATATATCTAGTGAAGCGTCACCGTATATTTTTGGATATTTAGGCATTTTTTTATTTAGAAGACCTTTGTAGACCCCATCTAAAACAGCATAAATCACTAGATAAGCATCAGCATCAGAGGATGACACCCTATGCTCAATTCTTCTATTATAAGGATCTAAAGTAGTTGGCGGTAATCTTAAGGCCACAGTTCTATTATTTCCTCCCCAACTAACGGTAGAAGGAGCGCTCTTACCTTTTGACAATCTATTGTAGCAATTAGCGTTAGGAGCAAATACCGACATATTATCCAGCATTGTATCTAGCAAGCCTGCTATCGCATAATTCATTGACAAGCTTTCATTTTCACCATTTTTTGCAAACACATTATTTTGTTCAGCATCTAATAAACTAAGATGTATATGCATCGCACTACCGTAATCATCTTCATATGGCTTAGCAGAGAAATCACCGTCTATAATATGCTTAAATTTTTCTATATCACATGCCAGTTTTATAATATTAGTGGTTTTGCTGAATGATACCTCATATTGAAATTTTCCTTCTTCAGTATATATATCATCTATATCTAAAGACATTGACAAAGCTTTTTCTATAGCATCTTTTACAACCAAAGATTCATGATAAAACTCAAGCTCGGCTCCCATAACAGGATAAAAAAAAATGTTGGAAATAAATTTTTCCAACATTTTTTCTAATTTACTACGCTTACAATCCATATCTTAAGCTGCAATGACAGACTCTATCCACTCAACTAAAGCTCTTTTCGGCAGAGCACCAACTTTTGTAGCAACAGGAGCTCCGTCCTTAAAAATAATCAAAGTCGGAATGCCGCGTACATTATATTTAGCCGGAGAATCAGGATTCTCATCAATATTTACCTTACAAACAGATATTTTATCCTTTAGGTCATTAGATATTTCATCAACTATAGGAGAAAGCTGCTTACATGGACCACACCACTCAGCCCAAAAATCCACTAAAACAGGAACGTTCGCCTTTACAACATCTTTTTCAAAACTTTTATCTGTAGTTTCTAAAGCCATTTAACAACCCTTAAATATATTATTTATATAAAATTAAGACTATATTCTAATGTTAATATGATTAAAGTCAATGATTTTCAAATAGTTGTTTATCTAATATATCATTATCAATATACATCACCATAGGTATTGCGGTCCAAATTAATGCACAAATTATTTCTTTGCCTGGATAAATTTTTTCTAAGGCAGCTTTGTACGCAGCCATTTGTTTTACATAATTTTGATGTAAATATTTAACCGATCCAGGAGGGTTTCTGTTAGTTTTATAATCCAAAACAAAAATAGAATCATCCTTAATATACAATCTGTCTATCTGTCCCGATATGACAAAATTTTCAACCACTCCTACAACAGGAACCTCAGACTTTGAACCGCATGAAAATATGTCAGCTAATTTTTCATCATTTATAATTTTAAATGTAGCATCTATTATTTCACGCTGCTGTTCTTTATTTAAAATATTGTTATATTTATTTACAAATTCAGTGGCTGTTTTTTCTCTAATATTTACTGCAATATCCGGTAAATATTGCAGTAATTTATGTATCAGCTTACCACGCAAAACAGCCTTCTCAGCTAAAGGAGATTGCACAAAAGGATCATCCGATATAATAAGAGACGGTGTAAGTGGGTAATACGGGACAGGCTCTTGAGGCACCGGCAGACTAACAAAGCTGGGTAATTGTATATTATCATCCGATCTTTGCGTAACACTTAAACTACAAGCAACCTCTTCTAACTGCTCAGATTTAATTATCATCTTATCATTTTCAATTTTAGCGATATCTGCAATACCATCTACAATAATACTGTACCAACATTTATCCGGGATTTTTTTATCATCTTTATAACCTACAATATACAACTCATCTTCAGCTCTTGTTAACGCTACATATAACAATCTTAAATACTCATCATCAATAACTTTTCTGGCTTTATCACGCAACGAGGTACAAAAATTATTCATATTATCAGAACCAGCTGTCCATAACATAACTGGGGCCTCATCATCTTCAACCCAGAAAATATTACTAGCTGAGTTTTTAGGTACCGACACGGTATCAGGCAAAAATATTACAGGAGATTGTAAACCCTTAGATCCATGTATAGTCATTATTCTTACTTCTGCTACTCCCTGGTCTAAATCACGCTTTACCTCTGACTTTCCGATTGAGAACCAATTTAGATAACCTTGTAACCCAGATGGATGAGTTTTTTCATAATCCAAACATAATGACAAAAACTCATCTATCGGCTCATTTACTTCCACACCCAAACGACTTGCGAATTTTTTTCTTCCGTCCAAAGCTTCAACAATATAAGAATATATGGCAAAAACAGAGCAGTAATCCACTTTTACTAATAAATTATTTAAGAACTCATAAGCCTCTTTATAAACTAGAAGATGAGTGGTTTTTTTTAAGGCGTCCCATAAATTTAAATTGCCACGCTCATTTGCAAGCTTAAACAAATCATCTTCAGACATATTTACTAATGGAGATTTTAGAATAGTTGCTAATATTAAATCATTTTCAGGTAATAACAGAAACTCTCCTATTGCGATTAAATCCATTATAACAATATGATCATTTAATATCATGCGGTCCACACCGGCAACCGGAATATTTCTTTCTTTTAAAGCGGCAACCATATAATCTACAAATATATTTCTTCTCCTGACCAGAATCATTATATCACCAGCAGTAATAACTCTTCCTTGTGACGGTATCATTTTACCATCCTCAAACCACTTCTGAATTTGATCGGCTATCTGATCAGCTACCTTCTTCTTTGTATCAACCGGCACCGTTCTACTTAATGGGACCTGCCATGGCTGCGATATTTTTTTCTCATCATTTTCAACTAAAGGCCAAACCTCAACCAAACCTGCATCCTTACTTCTATGAGCCACATGCGGCACATAATCAGGCAAGAAAGTAATCGATGACTTAATCTTGTCTTTTGAAAAAATAGCGTCAACACATTGCAAAATAGGTTTTGTCGATCTAAATGATCTATCCAAAGCCACCGTTTCCCAACCTTTTTGGGCAAAGCTGGCGCGCTTAGAAAACACAGTCTGCATATCATTAAACACTCTTGGATCAGCACCTTGAAAACTAAAAATAGATTGCTTTTCATCACCTACTATAAAAATAGTTCTATCTTTTTTATTGGCGCTATCACCGGCGAAAAAATCATCACACAAGGCCTCTATGATTTTCCATTGCTGCGGGCTGGTATCCTGTGCTTCATCTACCAACAAATGATCAATCCCGCCATCTAGCTTATACAAAATCCAAGGAGAAATATCTGACTTGTTTAAAAGCTGATTTGTTTTTATTATAAGATCATTATAATCTAAAAAAGCTCTTGCGTATTTATCTTGTTTATATGACTCTAAAAACTCCTTACTTATATTAAAAAGATCTTTGGTAAGAGTGGCAATTCTAATGGACTTTATTTTATCTTCTAATTGAAATATTTTATCTTGCTCTCTAAGTAATTCTTCTACTATGTCAGGATATTTAATTAATATTATTTTAGTTGCCATTTTAGCTTTTGGCTGAAGACCCTTTGTTAGATAAGCAAATTTATATTCATCAAAGATTTTCAGTATATCGCTGGAATTGAGAATATCTATATTACGAACCTTCTCTATAAAAGAAGATATAACCTCTGATATTTCAATATCTGTTTTTATACCTTCTTTTAAAATTTTACAAAATTTTTGTAAATGATCAATTCTACTACAATAATCTCTGATAATAGAGTCTTCTGTTTGCTGTAATTTTACATCCAGTGTTTTATATACCAAAGCAATAATCTCCTCCTGAGAGTATTTACTTAGCATTAACTCTATTTTTTCACGCTGATTTATGATTTCCTGTAACAACTCGGAAAAACTTCCTTCATTTACTCTCCAGGCAATATTATATATTGCTCCTCTAATGTTTTTAGATCCATCATTATTACTTGATAAAATCCTCATTCTTGAATTTTTTAGAAGCTCTAATGCAGTATTGTCATCAATAACTTTAAAATGCGGCGCTATACCTGCCTCTAAAGGAAACCGCTTCATAAGATTTTGACAAAAAGAATGAATGGTTTGGATTTTAAGACCATCAGGGGTATCCAAGACTTCTACAAACAACCTTCTTGCCAACTTTAAAGTATCTGCCTTTGGCTTAACAGAAGTGAGTTCAAGAATCTGCTCTTCAAGAATATTATCGCTTACTATAGCCCAATTCATAAGATTCTTATTAATTCTATTCGCCATTTCAGCGGCAGCTGCATTAGTAAAAGTTAGGCACATAATTTTACCAGGAGGAGTACCATCCAGTAATATTCTTAGTACCCTATCGGTTAATACCTTTGTTTTACCGGAACCGGCTGAAGCGCCCACATATACTGAATGTGCCGGATTAGAAGCTAACTTTTGAGAATTTGTCATATTATGATAAATATAAAATATCCGACCATAAATACAACTTATTATTTACTTATTTATCAAGAGTAACTTCAACCAAAGAATCTAATGTAGCACTTTATAAAAAAAGATTTAATATCAGTTCATTTCTTTTTGCGCTATATACTGCTAAGAATTATAAATATACCAGAAAGAATCTTTAAAAAGCTGGAGCTATAAATGTCGCTTATTATAAAAAAAAATACTGGAAATATGTTATTTTTTTTCCAAGCCTTATTGATAATATTATTAATATTTGTTACTGGTGAATTTATTTTTTCTACAACAACTCATCTTATTTAGAAAAATCTTAATCCTGGATATGCAGCAGG